>WFOZ01000219.1 GCA_015487825.1 Planctomycetaceae bacterium | reverse complement strand
GTGGTCCGCAATAGCGGACCCTACGCCAACACTGAATAGTTACTTTTCATCTATTTCCTCTGTGCTCTCGGTAAGCTCTGTGGCTTTTTTGATGACTTGCTCTCACCAAAAGCATGCTTTAGCCGGATGAACCTCATTTTTCTTCGACAAGCGTAATTATTCTGCCTGATTTTTCCAGAGAGGCGGTCAGTTTTTTGATCGTCCATTTTGTTTCATTGAGTGTAGCTTTAACAAACAGACGGGCCGATCCATTGGGACCGGAAATCGGTATCACGCAGTCTGCATGTCCATGTTCTCCCGCATCTTTAATTTCCAGGACTCCCTCGGTAATCAATCCTCCTTCGATCGGGCTGCCAAGTTCCTGGGCGATGGCTTCGTTTTTTCGGGCGAGATCGACCGATTGTTTATGCAGTGGGTCTTTGCGAATTGTGTTCAACCCACTGATATAAGCCATTGCAAAACAACCGCCGCAGACCGAAATCATCAGCGTGAAAACAATCGGAAGCATGAGCAATTTGTGCTGCATTGCCCAGTCCATAAAAGAAGGTTGCCGGGCGGGGGGGCTGGTTTCAGACAATGATTAAACTCCAACTTGCTTTCATCACACGAACCGGTTACATCGACGGTTCACCATTGATGGTAAGCGTGATCCGCCGGGGGCCTGCGTGGTTTCTGTGTTCGCACAGATAGATTCCCTGCCAGGTTCCCAGAACCAGTTTACCGGATTTAATCGGCACCGTCACGCTCGCTCCCATCAGAGACGATTTCACATGAGCAGGCATATCGTCCGGCCCTTCGCACGTATGAACATAAGGGAAATTTTCCGGGGCAATGTGATTCAACGAAGCTTCCATATCAAGAAGCACATCGGGATCCGCGTTTTCGTTAATTGTGAGTGAAGCTGAGGTGTGCATGATAAAAGCGTGCAGAAGACCTGTTTCAATATTTTGTAGTTCAGGTAAAGATTCGATGACCAAGTGCGTGATCAAATGAAATCCGCGATCTTTTGCAGTGATGATGATCTGTTTCTGATGCCACATATTGATTTCACTTTTTCAGTTGGAGTTCACGCTTTTGCATGCATTCATTACTCTGATTGCTTGGCACAGATTCACAATAAATGCAGTCTCTTCAACTTTTTCCCGCCATTGAATGCAACCTGGCATGCGAAGATGAAGCAGGCACGCTGAAGCGTGAATTCCACTGGCGTCAGCTGTTTTCGTGAGCACCGCTATTACGAATCACGCCGGGAGCCTAACACCTGCTTTTCATGCTGCTCGTGATTGACTTGTTTGCCCGACTCGGGGGTTCACACAGTTTTTTAATTGAGCTTCGAGAACCAGCTCAGCCACCTGAACCGCTCTTAACCCTGCTGTTCCATCAACACGAGGTTGTGTGCGATGGCGGACGCAATTCACAAAATCCTGTAGCTCTGCGGTCAGGGCGTCGGTATCGGCTGCTTTCGTTTTTTCCGATTCAATGAAGTGACCGAATACCTGCTCTCGCAACAGGGCAACATCTTCACCTGCTCGAAGTCGCGATTCCATCGCAGGTCCCTGCAAAAGTTCTTGCGTTGGCCGGGAACAGGTAACTTCGCGAATATGCAAATCTGCGTGAACGGCTTCTGTGCTGGTCCAAACAGAAACGCAGCGTTTCGGTTCGGGATTCACACGCGAAGCAGTGATATCTGCAACGCAACCATCCGGAAAAGTGAGGCGAGCCTGCGCCATATCTTCGTGGGCTCCCATCAATCGGGCACCGAACGCATCGACAGAGATCGGCATCGCTCCGGTTAATTCCAGAATCAGTTCGATGTCGTGAATCATCAGATCGTGAATCGCGCCGATATCCATCGAACGGAAAGCAAACGGGCTGAGTCGTTCCGCTCGAATGTAACGGGGAACCGATGTCATCGATTCGCATAGCAGTTCAAATGCGGGATTGAAACGTTCGATATGTCCAACCTGAATGATTCGTCCATGCTGTTTTGCGGCTTCTACTAAATCATGTGCCTGTTCAACATTCGCGGTAAGCGGTTTTTCGATCAGTGTATCCTTACCTCGAGATAAGCAGTCTATGGCAATTTTATGATGCAGTAGCGTTGGGGCAACAATTGAAACAGCATCGCATTCATCAAGAAGTTCTGTGTAGTCGGTGACCGCTTTTGTCTGATGCTGTTCGGCGACAGTTTCCGCCTGCGAGCGATTCGGATCGGCAACACCAACCAGGTTCACTCCTTCCATGTTCGCCAGAATGCGTGCATGATGTCTGCCCAGTGCCCCGACACCAATTACAGCGACACGGACAGATTTAGAATGATTATGTTGATTCATGTGATTAACTTCCTTGTTACTAATGATAATTTCTCAGGCGAGTCGGGAATGACAATCCCCGGGTTTCGTTGTCGGTCTATTGCGATTTACTCCGGGATAACTCTCCCGGCTATGCAGCTCGTGTAACAGAGCCTTTGTTTTTCCATCGTTTTATTTCTCTGGCCAGCTGATGATTCTGCTGGTGCCCACTGCGAAAACATCGGATAAATCCCTGAACATCACAGCCGCACAGAAGCAAATCGCCCAGGCAATCGAGTAGTTTATGGCGGGCGCACTCGTTCGGTGCCCGCAGGGAATTTCCGATCGGGCCATCTGCTCCATAAACCAGCAAATCTTCCAAAGTTACTTTTTGTCCGTACCCTTTACTGCGCAGGTAATTCACTTCCTGCTCCAGTACAAACGTGCGAGCCGGGGCGATTTTCGTAGCGAATGTTTCAGGTGTAATCGTAAACTCTGCGACTTGTGGCTTGATGGGAGAGTTACTGCCGTAGTTCAAATCGTAACTGATCCGCAACTCGGCAGCACAAGGTTCAATATCAATGAC
>WFOZ01000218.1 GCA_015487825.1 Planctomycetaceae bacterium | reverse complement strand
GCTCATCATAACTAGGTATGCACGCAACGCCTCCCTGCATGAGCTCCTCCATCAATTCGTCTGGCTGCATAAACGGTTTAACAACTACGTATTGGGATCTCCTTCTTTCAATCTCTTGCTTTAATCCACCGTCTCCGATTAAAACGAGAGGCCATTCCTTCCTGGTTTCTTCCGACAATGAATCGTAAGCATCCACTAGTAAATCAAGCCCCTTAACAGGCGCAAAACGACCAACAAACACAAGCCGCTTTGAAAAGGTGGACTTCTTGTTGAAAACCGCCGTATCAGCCGAAAGCAGATTTGAGATTATTCGTTCATGATTGTAGCCGAAACGTTGGGCATAGTGATACTGGGGTTTTCCAGACACCCACATAAAGTCGAAGAGTTTCCGATAGAATAGTTGGAAATATCCTTTTCCTAAGTGCTGTCGCAAAGTACCTTTCCACTGGTCATCAATGCCACAAATTACCTGACCACCACCTCCCTTTGCCCGGTAGCGCTTAATAGCCCACAGATATCCCTTATCCATCCATCCAGAAACATAAATGATATCTGGCTCCCGTGAAGACAGCAATTCCAAAAGATCATTTTTGGACAAAGAAGATCTTGCATGATACTTCACGGATTTTGCCTTCTCTTTTTCAATAACATATCGGCTGCTATTTATGTTTTTCTTATCCCAAAATACCACGTCGATTTCGGCCTTATACTCACAGCGCGTCAAAGCATTGAGCACACCCAACACATGCCCGACTACCGTAGAATAAAGAAAAACAATTCTAACCGATTTACTCTCGTTCATATTTCTGCTTATCTAAATAAGAGCTCCGAATACCAGATCAGTGAAGGAGCGTTGGGCACCAAATCCCGATCAGAGTTTCCCGGAAGAAATGCGCAAATGGCGTAACTAAGGTGGAGTGGTATTAGGAACACGTATTTAGTCAAATTACTGTACACATTTTGTCCCGTACAAAGCACTGACTTCCCTTCCGACCTTTACGCAACCAAATTTTCCAGGAGGGATATTATGATCACCTATATAAGATACTACTCCTCGATCATTTTTTTAAAATAACGAATGGTCTCCTTGAGTCCATCTTCTAATGCAACCTTTGGTTTCCAGCCCAACTTCTCTTCCGCTAGTGAAATATCTGGTTGCCTCTGTCTAGGATCATCAGTTGGTAAAGGCAAGAATTTGAGCCTCGACTTTCCCCCAGTTAGTTTGAGAATCATTTCTGCAAGCTCAACCATGGTAAACTCTCCAGGATTTCCCAAATTAACAGGGCCTATAAAGTTCTTTTCAGATTCCATCATTCTGATAAAGGCATCAATCATGTCATCAACATAGCAAAAACTGCGTGTTTGGGTACCATCGCCATAGATACTAATATCCTCTCCCTGCAGGGCTTGCATGATAAAGTTTGATATGACTCTGCCATCATTAGGATGCATCCGAGGGCCGTAAGTATTGAAGATACGCACGACTTTTATTTCAAGATCTAGTTGACGATGATAATCAAAAAAAAGAGTTTCTGCGCATCGCTTACCTTCATCATAACAGGAGCGGGGACCAATAGGATTCACCCGACCCCAATATTCCTCATGTTGCGGATGCACTTCAGGATCACCGTACACCTCGCTCGTCGACGCTTGAAGAATTCTAGCTCGTAGACGCTTTGCCAATCCCAGCATATTTATCGCCCCATGCACGCTGGTTTTGGTGGTCTGGACTGGATCATGTTGATAATGAACTGGAGAAGCAGGGCACGCCAGATTATATATATAGTCTACTTCTATATATAACGGAAAAGTAACGTCATGTCTGATCAGTTCAAAATCATTTCTGTGCAAAAGATGTGCTACATTTTTTTTGCTGCCGGTAAAAAAATTGTCGACACAGATAACTTCCTGCCCTTTTTCCAACAACCGCTCACAAAGATGACTCCCCAGAAAACCAGCCCCCCCTGTTACAAGAACACGGTTTGAATAAGATCTGTTCATGGTATGGCCCCTACTGTCTGTTTAATTTGTGTTCGTAAATCTTTGATTTTACGTGAAAAACTTGTACTGCCTGAAAACCACAATATATCAATCCGGGCACCCCATCCATAAACCCTCTTTTTAGTACATACGTGTACAGGAAAAACAATAGCGATGATGCTGGAAAATGCAGCAGTAGCCGTTTCAGCCACCTTCTCCTCTGCGCCTGGGTACCCCAGAGCTTTGGTGTCAATTCACCATTCCCTCCTTCAAAGTAAAGTTTAGCCTCCCAGTTAGAATACTCATTATGTTTACGAATGTATCGATCAAGCGAATTTATGTTTTCGTGTCTAATCGGACTACCAAGATATCCTACATCCCCTTCCACGATAATATGTTCGTGCACCTCTATATCTGCCATTGAGTTATCCTGAACTTCAAGCCGCTTTTCATATCTTCCATATCCCTTACGGAAAAGAAATAGCTTCCAAAGCTCAGATTCGCCATATTTAAGCTGCTTGCCCAAAAAGTACTCCTGAAATTTTAACCAATACCCATTGTACTGTTTGGACGTAATAGCATTGGCTATTTCATCTCTGATTGGCTGAGACAATATCTCATCGGCATCAAGCAACAGAATCCAGTCATTCCGAAACGGATAGGTATCCAAAGTCCATTGCCGCTTCTTCGGCCAGCCCCCTTTATAGTAAAACTGTATAATCTTACAACCAAATGATTCAGCAAGCTCTACTGTTCCGTCGGTACTCTGAGAATCAACAACCACAATCTCATCAGCCCAATCTTTCAGTTGCTCTAGGCAACGGCCTAGATTGTTAGCCTCATTTTTCACAGCAATGAGAACAGATAGTGGTATTGTTTCCATTTTTCTCCTAATAGGTTAGATGTCATCTGAACGTAATATGGTCGTAAACCCAAATAAAAGCCCCGAATACCAGATCAGTTAAGGAGCTTCAGTACCAAATCCCGATCAGGGTTTCCCTGAAGCAATGCGCAAATGGCGTAACTAAGGTGGAGTGGTATTAGGATTGCGTATTTAGAAGAGCGTATCTTTCGCTGCGCCACCATCAATCATGGCATCTACCCTTCTATCACCCAGTCTGGCCTGCCCGCTTTTCCTTGTATCCACTGGTAAGTTTGATAGTGCTTTCTTGCTACTTCATTCCATGAAAACTCTTTAATCATCCATTGTTGCCCGTTTTTTCCCATAGCCTGCAGAGTTTCTTGTGAGTGTGAGAGTGTATCTTCCAGGCACGCTATCAGCGGATCTACTCCTATATCAATCCACCAGCCTGCTGACCAGCTTTTAAGCCCTTCCCAAGGCGCCCCTTTGCTCACGATAGCTGGCGTACCCGCTGCCAGGGACTCTGCGACCGCCATACCAAAGTTTTCAGAGTAGGAGGGGAGAATAAACAAATCCGCATCGGCATAGGCCTGCCATTTCTTGTCACCATACAGCGGACCGGAGAATTTAACGCGTTGCAAGGATAAATCATTCGCTAATACTTTCATTTGTGACAAATAACCGTCTTCATCTGGCCCGACTATTCGTAACTGCCAGTCGGAAAACTTGTCCTGCACTGCTCCCCAGGCTGGAAGCAACATTTCCAACCCCTTGTTTGGATGTATTCGACCCAGAAACAGCAGTGTACGCAGATTAGCGGTTCGTTTCGACAAATGAGTTGGAACATCAATACCATTTGGTATTACAGCAACTGGTTGCTTGAAACCCATTCGGCGGATATCGAGATATTCGGACTCCGCAGTAGCATGAAAAAGGCAGACCGCATTAAGAGCTGGTCTTTGTACTAACGGCCAAAATGCTTGCTTTACCCTGGAGCCGGTTGCCATCGCATATTCCGTAAATGTACCTCGCGGAGAGACCACGTAAGGGACGTTGTATTTGGCAGCCACTTGCCCAGGATAAACATTCGGCATCATCCATAAACTATGATTATGAAGAATATCAACTTGGTGTGATATGGCTTGAAATCTTAGCCAATGCTTCATAGCTGGAGATCTGCCTAAACGACGCGGTCCTAGACCAAGTCGAAAAGTCTTTAAAAAAGGTGGATGAGATGACATGGGTGGCCAATCAAGTGTTGCCAACGATACGTCCTGCCTCCGCTCTATTAACGAAGCACATAATCTCGTAACTGAATAGGATGGCCCACTGGCTTCGTTGGAAACGGCTGGGACAGTATGGATAATTCTCATATTTGGCTGTCAATCGGTTTGGCTTTGGATTATAAATGAGGTATGTTTTTTACTGTCCTGGCGACCTGGCGCTGGACCTTCTTTCGATTCACCCGGTGTCCTTGGTCCTCCAGCCAGTCGCGGATACGACGACTGCCATAGAAGGGGTGTTTCAGGTGACAGCGGTCGATCAGCGCCATCAGTTTCAGCTCTTCCTCGGAAACCGGTTTCGGTACGTGATAGAATGTGGAACGGGGCAGATCCAGCAACACGCATTGGCGGGTCACCGGCAATGGATCCTTCCGGTCTACCATTTCTTTCCTCTGGGCCCGTGAATCCGTTCGAGCCCGCGTTCTAAAAAATCATTCTCCATGGTCAGCTGACCGATCTTGGCATGCAGTTCCTGGATCGTCTCTGCGGCATCCTCCGCCTTCTTCGCCCCTTTGCCGAAGACATCCGGGGCGTTACCCAGCAACTGCTTCTTCCAATCGGTGATTTGATTGGCATGCACATCGAACTTCTTGACCAACTCGGCCATGGTCAGGTCCCCCTGGATCGCCGCCAAAGCAACCTTGGCCTTAAACTCGGGGGAATGGGTTCGTCTTTTCCGTTTCATTACTTCTCTCCAAAGC
>WFOZ01000217.1 GCA_015487825.1 Planctomycetaceae bacterium | reverse complement strand
GTGATCGACTTTTTTCATCACACTTGCCAGCCATTGCCCGTTGGAAGAGAGACCGCCGTGGTTTTCGACGATAACGTTGATCTCGTTTCGGGCACCGTATTCGGTCAGTTGACGTAAACCATCGGCTGCCCGTTCAAGTTGTTCTTCGTACGTTCCGTTACTTCTGGCATTAACTCGAATTGAATGGCAACCGAGAAACTTAGCCGCATCAACCCATTTGTGATGATTCTCGACGGCGACGCGTCGTTTTTTCTTGTTCGGGTCTCCCAGTGCGCCTTCGCCATCGATCATAATCAGCAAACTGGTAACCCCCTCATCGGCTGCACGTTTCTTCATTTCGCCCAGATATTTCTCGTCTTTCGCTTTATCTTTGAAAAACTGATTGACGTATTCAACGCCATCGATTCCGAATTCCCGTTTTGTAACTTTGGCGAAATCGAGATGATTCATTTTCCCCGCAAAGAGCATTTTGTGCAAAGACCACTGAGCAAGCGAAACCTGAATTTTCGGTTTAGCCGCTGCTGCAAATGAAAATGTTGGGACGGTTGCAAGAGACATTCCTGCCAATGTGGAAGCACCAACCTGCAAAAACTGACGGCGATTATAACTCATGATTTACCTTTCAATGGATCAAACAACGGGAGTCGCATTTCTCAGAATATTCCTGTTTAAAGCATACGAAACCTGTTCGAGACAAACAATTCAATCGTGCTGATCTTCAGGAAATTCAGCTGTTTTCTGTTTTCCGGATCATATAATGAAGTAGGATGAATGGAAGATTCAATGATAAACTGCTGGCAGGAACTGGAGAGAATCATGATTGAGTTTGACTATCTTTACCGTGGAGTTTGCGGATTGGCGAATGCTCACCGCGCGGGGGTGTTGTCCGGACATCTGGGAGCTGCGGTGGTCGCAGGGTATTTTTTTGGCGAAGACCACACCGAATTATCCGAAGAAGTTTGCCGAGGCGTGGAAGGGGAACTGGATCGGATTATTCAAGGCGAAGAAGCAATCTGGTTCAATGCCCGTAAAGCCGGATTGACGCCGAGCGATCTGTTCAAAAAGTTTCCGCAGCAACCTGCACAGGAAAAACCTGTGGAATCGCTTGCTCAGGCATTGAACAGGAATATTGCGAAAACAAGACAGTCGGGACACAATGTAATTTTTGCTACTATTGCAATGCGGGCACTGTCTGATCACCCGGAATACGCCACGCCTCAAATAGTCGCTGGTATTCGAAAACTGATTGCAGGTTTTGATAACGCACATGCCGGTCGCGCCTACTTCGGTAAAGAGAAAGGTTGGCTGACGGAAAAAGAGATCTCATTAGAAAATGCCCGACCACTGCCGAAGTATCAAAGTATAACTCAGATGGCAGAAACGATGATCTCAACACTGATTTCTGAAGCGACTGTAATAAGACGTCAGGGGTTTGGGGGGCTATGGCATCTGATTAACCATGCAGCCGGCATTGTTGAACTTGATAATCTTGGTTTTGAGCAACTCGCCCAAAAAGCGTTACCTGCTCACCACCACCACTTGCAACTATGGCTCTTTTTACCGAATCTGGTTTCGGAAATCGGCCCGGTGGTTAAAGCGGAACATCATCCGTTTGAACCGGTTTACTGGAAGGGAATGCTTAAAAGAGATGAGGCACGTCTGACGCACCGCATTAAAACGATGTACGGATTCTACACCTTGCTGAAGTATCTGGATGATGATTCGAAAATCAGGCAGGCCGAAGATGCGTTTTTGTATCTGATGGCTTGAGCAAGTCCGGAGAATCATCCATCTGAAGGGTTGCAATTGGATGGTCAAACGATGAATAATCTGTATAATGAGACTTGAATATAAAAAATTGTTACAGGCATCCCACCACTTTACCGCTGTTCACGCAAAATATTAGCGTAAGCAACAGGCAACCTGTCCCACCTTAAGGAGCGTTCGGAATGCAGATCCGGTTTTACTTTTGTGTAATCGCGCTGGTGGTCTGCGCATCAGCAAATGCCGGGGACTGGCCAGCATTTCGTGGTCCGCAGGGTAACGGCGTTGCAGCTGGAAGTGGCTATGCTACGGAGTGGACAAAAGAAAAAAATGTGAAATGGAGAGTCGAATTATCCGAGCCCGGTAACGGCAGCCCAATTGTTTCACATGATCGGATCTTTTTGAGTAGCGCGGACGAAGACGGGCATCAACGCAGCCTGATCTGCTTCGAGCGGGAAAGCGGGAAACAGCTTTGGACACAGAGTGTCAAGTTTGGCGAGGATATTACGCATCGCCAAAATCCGTTTGGCAGTGCAACACCTGTTTCCGATGGAAAGCATGTTGTCGTCTGGCATGGATCTGCGGGGCTTTATTGCTACGATTTTTCCGGGAAAGAGCTTTGGTCCCGGAAGCTGGGGACTTTCAAACATATCTGGGGCTATGGTTCTTCTCCAGTTATCTATCAGGATAAAGTAATTCTGCATTGTGGTCCGGGGGAGCGTGTTTTTCTGACCGCGATTGAATTATCTACCGGTAAAACTCTCTGGGAAAAAGATGAAGTTTACCAGGGCGATAAAAAGCCGAACGATATCGGTTCCTGGAGCACGCCCGTTGTTGCTCGTGTGGATGGGGCAGATCAGATTATTCATTCCACCGCAACGCGAGTAAACGGTTACAATCCGAAAACCGGAGAAGTGATCTGGTGGTGCGAAGGGGTGAGTGGCAGCCGCTACGATGCGGTCAGTTCATCACCTCTGATCGCAAATGGAGTTTGCGTCGTGATGGCCGATTTGCGAGGACCGGCATTCGGATTCAAAATTGGTGGTCAAGGTGACATTACCGAATCGAACCGTCTCTGGCTTAACAAGCGAAATCCATCCAGTGTGGGGACGGGAATATTTTCAGGGAAATATGTTTATCGTCCGAATTCAAATCCCGGTACACTCGAATGCCTGGATGCAACAACCGGAAAGAAAGCCTGGGCTGCCCGGGCTGCAAGCGGTAACTATTGGTCCTCAATGGTGTTGGCTGACGGAAATCTTTATGCGACGACGCAAAAAGGAACAACGGTTGTTTTCAAACCGAATCCGGAGAAACTCGAGGAAGTCTCTCGTAACGATTTAGAGGAAACATGTAATTCAACACCGGCATTTTCTGATAGTCAGATATTTATCCGTACTTACGAAGCCCTGTATTGCATTGGTCAATGAGTTCAATGAAGATTCAATCAACCGATACAATCCTTCCGACATTGGTCGCTGTTCTCGGTATCGTGTTAATCGCGAACTGGGTTCAAACCGGGATCTCACGCGAATTTCATGCGAGGGTTCCCGGGCTTGATGCACCGACGGGGGTGCAGGCTGATCAGGCCGAAAAATTGGCACCCGTCCCAGGTAAACCGATTCCAGGCGACGGTGTTCCTTCCAAAGTTGTTGGTGAATGGCCCGGCTTTCGAGGGGAGAATCGCGATTCCATCAGTACAGAAACCGTTTCGCTGGCCCGTAGCTGGCCGGCAGATGGGCCGCCGGTTCTCTGGTCGCTGGAACTGGGAGAAGGGTATGCGGGAGCAGCCATCAGTCGGGGGCGGGTCTACATTCTGGATTACGATGAACAGGCCGCAGCCGATACGCTGCTTTGCCTTTCATTGGACGATGGCCGGGAAATCTGGCGAAACAGCTATCCGATTTTACTGACCCGCAATCATGGACTCTCGCGAACGACGCCGCTTGTTGTGGGTGATTACGTGATTACGCTCGGGCCGCGATGCCAACTTGCTTGCTGGGATGCGCTCACCGGAAAGTCTCACTGGTTGATCGATTTGGTTCTTGAGCATGGCACAACAGTGCCGCAGTGGTATGCCGGGCAGTGTCCGCTGGTGGATCAGGATCGTCTTATTGTCGCCCCTTGCGGCAAAGCGATGCTAATGGCTCTTGATTATAAAACAGGCGAGATTATCTGGCAAAGCCCGAATCCTCGCGGCTGGAAAATGACGCATGTCTCGATTGTTCCGATGGAATTTGAAGGACAAAGAAGTTACGTCTACTGTGGCAGTGGTGGCGTTGCTGGAATTTCAGCCGATGATGGTTCGCTGCTTTGGGACAGCACCGAGTGGCCGGAACAGTTTGCGACAAGCCCTTCGCCGGTCATCTTGCCGGAAGGGAGAATTTTCCTGTCGAGCGGTTACGGCAATAAAGTTGGCAGCCTCATGTTGAAGCTCAATAAGAAGGATGGTCAAATCAAGGCCGAGGTCGCTTATAAGCTTTCGCCCAAGCAGTTCAATTCGGAACAACAAACACCGGTCTTTCGAGAGGGGCATCTGTTTGGGGTTCGCAAGCGCGGTCGGGGGCAAATGCTCTGTCTCGATCTGGATGGAAAAGAAATCTGGGACAGCGGTTCGGACCGTTTCGGTCATGGGCCGTATCTGTTCGCTGGTGACTTAATGCTGGCACTGAATGATAAGGGGACATTGACATTGGCCAAGGCGACAACAGCCGGCTATAAGCGATTGGCTCAACACGAAGTCCTCCCTGATGGGCACGACGCCTGGGGACCGATGGCCATTGCGGGCGGGCGGTTGATTCTGCGCGATATGACACGAATGGTCTGCCTGGATCTGACTGAATAATATAAGGGAGCCTCTAAAAATTCAAAATGATTCTATTGACCGGAGAGTAGACATTCCTGCCTGCAAAACAAGTGACTCAAACGACGACAGACAAGAATGTCTGTGCTCCCTTTGAGTTTTTCTGACTCTACCGGATTCTATGTGCAGCCGGTTTGAGTGATCGAAAATCGTTTTGCACCAAGCAATTACTGTCGAGTTTTACTTTTTTTGGCTGAAGGCCTCTTTTACCATAGCCTGGGGCATCGCCTCAGGAAGAGATCAAAATAAGCCAATAAGAAAAGTATTGAAATTACTGGCACATAGAATCCGGTAGAGTCAGGAATTTTCAGAGGATCCCATAAGACAACTTAGCGGCCCCTACGTTGTGAAAATCGGAGGTTACGGAGAAATCAAGGGATCATGTGTTGATATTACGAATATATGACTGTTAAAATTGTTCTTATGTAAGATGTAGGCCGGAACGTGATTGCCGGAACCAAAGTAGGTTAGGCTTTCCAGCCTGACAAATGTGGTTTCCATGATGCTCACCTTTTGATTTACCAGCGAACAGACTTTTTTTCGAATAGTTTCTGCGTAATGATGTCAGGCTGGAAAGCCTAACCTGGATAAACCGGAACGATAATTTATGAATCAGGGTAGCCCGACCACTTTTAGTGGTTGGGTGCCGTCAGGCACAAGATGAATGCGCCATGTGAGTGAG
>WFOZ01000216.1 GCA_015487825.1 Planctomycetaceae bacterium | reverse complement strand
TTCGTTATGAAGGCCCCAAAGGGGGACCGGGAATGCCGGAGATGCTTTCCCCAACCGCTGCACTGGTCGGCGTTGGTCTTGGCAAACATGTTGCGCTCATTACCGATGGCAGATTCTCCGGCGCGTCCCACGGCTTTATCGTCGGACACATCACCCCCGAAGCACAGGAAGGGGGACCAATTGCGCTCGTTCAAGATGGCGATGAAATTACGATTGATTCCAACGAAAATCGTATTTACGTTGCGGTCTCTACAGAAGAACTCGCCAAAAGAAAAGCCGCCTGGACAATGCCGCCGTATCGATATAACAAAGGGACATTACACCGCTACATTATGACGGTCAAATCAGCATCGCTGGGCTGCGTGACAGATGAAGCATGATAATTCAAACTGTAGACAGTAGGGTGTTGCAACGCACCATTTAATGAAAGTGGTTTCTTTTACCGATGGAACGGTGCGTTACTACTTACCTTGCAAACTTCTGGAAACGAAACGATACCAAATAATGTTCGGGCAGATTCAACCAACTCAATTTGATATCGAATTCTCGCTGCTCGGCGTCCCGGTCAGGGTGAATCCGTTCTTCTGGCTGATCGCGGTTATCTTTGGATGGAATTTACGGGAAGCATCGTTGATTATCCTTTGGGTAATCGCGGTCTTCTTTTCGATTCTGGTACACGAAATGGGCCATGCGATGATGGCCAGAGCGTTTGGTTACTCGCCTCACGTAGTGCTGCATCAGTTCGGAGGATACGCCAGTTTCATTCCCGGGCATAGGCACACACTGGGGAAATCGATTGCGATCTCTCTGTCGGGACCATTTGCAGGCTTCACGTTATACGCGATCTTTTGGGGGATTTATTGGATTTTGTATACAAACAATGTTGAAGTCTCCCGAGGGCTGCTTGCTCTTTTCGGGTTTATGTTCCATATCAACTTATACTGGGGATTGGTGAATCTTCTGCCCGTGTTGCCACTCGATGGCGGGCAGGTTTGCAGAGACACCCTGCTTTCATTCCGCAGGCACGATGGCGAAACCCTGGCGATGAAAATCAGCATCGCGGTGGGAATCGGGATGGCGATTTACTTCTTGAAGGTCGATGAACGTTACCCCGCAATCCTGTTCGGCTTACTCGCCTTCCAAAACCTGCAGGCATTGAATCACCGTAACAATTCCTGGTGAATCGTAGGGTCCGCTATTGCGGACCATGCCGGCTCATTTTTTCCCGGTCAAACTTTTGATATATTTGACTTCCTCAGCGATATACGGAGAGCCATCTTTACGGAAGATTTCGTGGAACCAGACTTCCGGCTCTGCGGTATATTTTCGGTCCCAGCTATCCCAGGGATAATTGGTTTGCGTTTTGCCGGCAACGAATCCCCAATTGTAAGCAGCGATTTTTTCCTTTTTGAAGTATCCCATAATCGGATCGAAATGACTGCCGGCCGGCCTGGCCATGTATTCGGTACAGAGCAGCGGGCGATTGTACCGTTTGAGCTGACCAACGCGATGCTTTACATCGTCCAGGTTGGCGTAACTATGGAAGCTGATAACATCGGACTGTTCAATCGCAATTCTGTTGTAGGGGCTCATCTTATCGTGGTTTGACCAGTCACCTCTCCAGACCCCCACAGTGAGCGGCTGCGACGGGTTGGCACTTCTGGCCCAGCGAAACAGTTTCTTCATCAGCATATTTGCCATCTTTGCTTTATTGGGAAGTTCCGCTTTGGTCCCTTCTGCTCCATAGGAACGAGAGACCGGGTTATCAGCTTCGTTAAACAGATCCCAGACCTGAATCCGTTTATCATTGCGATAGCGGCTGATCAGGCCAACAATATAGGGACGCAATTCATCGTGCCGGGCGGGATCTTTGAGGATTTCTGCACCCGGTGCCTGCACCCAACCGGAATTATGAACATGTGGTCGCGGATCTCGCTGTTTGCCCAGTTTCGGATGCGGATCCCAAACACCATCCAAAGGAACAACCATCACGCCAATGCCGTGCTTATCCGCTATTTCCAGAAACTGCTCAAACCGCTTCAAAAAACCATCCCGGTCCTGATCCCATAACAGATTATGCAGGAAAACCCGCACACTGTTGAAGCCGATTTCTTCTGCCCAGCCAAGTTCGCGGTCGATTGTTTCAGGATCGAAAGTTTCTTTCTGCCACATTTCCAGTTGATTGATCGCAGTACTGGGCGAAAAATTACAGCCAACCAGCCAGGGCTGTTTCGCATACCACTGGTTCGCCTGTTTCTGCGTCCAACGCTCCCTTGCATAAGCCGTTGTGGGAATGAAGAATCCGAAACAGAGTGATAATGCAAGAATTCGATATGCAAAAAATGAAATAGGAGATGATGTTTTCATGATGATTTCCTGTAGCGATTCTTTGATAGATTGGTGAAAATCTGCCCTCCCCGGCATTTTATTAATATTGCAAAGAAAGTAAACCGACAGCGTGGGACAATTAAGCAACTCAACCCGTTCTCAAGTTCCAGATTGGGAACGGGGAAAACTGGTGTCACTTTCTATTTGACTCTCAAATAATGCGTTGTCGTTTTTCCCGAGGCAAGTTCGTCCACCTGGATGGTCCAGACGCCGGGGGGATCATTTTTTGCGATGTCGAGTTTGATTTCGACTTTACCATCAACGGCTGCGTAATAGCCACTGAACTCGGCAAGACGTCCGCTGGCATCGGTGATTTTCAATTCTACAGGGATGACTGCTTCAATCGGTTTTCGTTTAAGATCCTGAACTTCGACTTTGATCGAAACATCTTCTTTGCGAGCGGCCGATTTTGGCGCGGTTATTATTACGTTATCAATCGATTGTGAAATGACCAGTAGAACGGTTCCGTCACACGGTTTTAGTG
>WFOZ01000215.1 GCA_015487825.1 Planctomycetaceae bacterium | reverse complement strand
TAATGATAATGACCCCGATGGCAGCGAGCATGCCGTGGACCGCAGCCAGCGGGAAAAATTCGACCAGAATACCGGCACGAAAAAAACCGAATATTATTTGCATCACAGCCGCTGCAACACCAACGGCAAGTGCTGCCTGGTAGGCATTCATGTCGGCTGCTTCCCAGCCCCCGGTCATACCATTACCGCCAAAGTCTTCGATACAACCAATCGCAATAACAATCAACCCGGCAGCCGGTCCTTTAATTGTCAATTCGGAATTACTGATAAATGTGGCCAGAATCGCGCCGATAATTGCAGTGAAAATACCTGCAATCGGGGGATAGCCGCAAGCCAGTGAAATCCCAAGGCATAGAGGCAAGGCAATTAAAAAAACAAGCAGTCCCGAAACAAGATCGTATTTCAGATATTTAGTGAAACCGGCCAGGTTACCCCGTGGGATTTCATGTTGCTCAATTTCTGTTAAAGACTGATCTGACATTGTTGACTCCAATAATTAAAAGCTGTTTGCTGATTCAGAAGTGTTAACGCTCACCTTGCCGCTATTCCGGATTATTCATCAGCCGCCGGGCACCAGCCCACGGTGTCGCATGAACCGGACGCCAGCACGTTGCAGCTGTTTTGCTCGTGCATAATCCGGGTTATTGTTTATTCGTTTCTTTATGATGCTTTACGGGTACCGTTTTTATGTGCCGATGAGCGATCAATTCTTTAGCCGCGTGATATCTTGAAGAAACACCCGGTTGCGGAAACAACCCACCCCCGATGATTAACAGAGTTAATGTAAGAACGGCAAATCGTTCCTGTGGTCTGGCCTTTAGCGAAATAGATGCAACGTGCCTGGTTCCTGTGAAGATGCGGAAATAAGCATACAGAATTGCTATTCCGTTTAAGGCGGCAGCCAGGACGACCATTGTTCCGATCAATGGATATATTTCGACTGCCCCTTCCACAATCAATTCCATGCCGATAAACCCGATCGTTCCGGGAAACCCGATGGAGCCCAGTCCCGTTAGCAGAAACAGTCCTGCAAAAGTTGGCATGTGTTCGTAGAGACCATGATATTTTGACAGTGATAGCCGTCCCATTCTCGCCTCGACAGCTCGAATCGTCAGACCAAAACCTCCCAGCGACAATCCTACCGAAATCCAGATACATAGCGCACCGGTTAATCCAATCGGTGTCAGCAACTCTAACCCGACCAGCACCAGTGACGAATGACTAAGAAAAAGATAACAGAAGAAACGCCGGGAATCGGTTTGCACCAATGCCATCCCGGCTGCGTACACAGCGGTAATTAACGAAACGATGGCAATACTCTGCAGGGCCCATGAGGGGGCAATCGGCAGTACGATTCGCATAATCATGTAGGCACCGGTCATGGGAGTAACAAACAGCAACGCCGTTCCGAAGGCCGCTTTATCAAATAAATCGGTCATCCAGCAGTGTACAGGGACAATACCACTTCGAAGCAGTCCGGCAGCAGTCAGCATTCCACCTCCCCATAGTGCAAGACTACTGCTTGTCTGGGGAATTCCGGATGCATCTTTGGGAACGAGCCACCAGCCAATTACAGACAGTCCGATGAACAATCCCATATGGAGAGAATAAACTCTGGTCGATTGTTTGCGGGATCTCATTTCAAGCCAGGGTGGTACTGTGGCAAGAGACATTAAGGCGATAATAAGCCAGGGGTCTCTGCAGGAGAGTGTGGCGATTAGAATTCCTTCGGAAAAAAGAGTCCCCCCCAGGGAAAACCGCCCCAGTTTTGTGCGTAATGTTGAAAGCACCATCATCAGAAACAGAAGGGCCGCAAGTGGTATTAAGGGGGCGTTCAATTCATCGATAACAAAAATATCCCGATGAAAAATCGTTTCGAGTATATCCCAATGATCATGAGCTTCAAAAATATGAAACGTCATAAAATCGATCCACTCACCCAGTGCGCAAATTAATGTAACGACACACAGGATGACACATTGTGGATAGGCCGCATTTCGGTTTTTCAACAACCCGATATAAATTGCTCCCAAAAGAGGGAGTGTCACCGAAAATTCCAGCCAGGGGAGATGGAGTTCCTGCATTATTTTATATCCTCCATCGAATCGGTTTTGGCAACGGTCTGCTCCTCAGCGTTTTGATCTCTAGAGGGACCATTATTTGATAGATAATCGGTCCACTTCTTCTCCCAGCCATCGCACAGAGTGAACACTTTGATAAACGGCCTGACAAAAAAAGTATCCAGAAAGGCATCAAGATGTCCGCGTTCCAGTGCAAAACGGTAAATGCGTTTCTGTATCGGTTCCGGGATCAGATTTCTTATCATTGATTTTTGTTGAGGAAGATTTTCCCCCAGAGCATTTTCCAGTGTGTGATAATCGTGGAGCATGGTGGGTGCTCGAAGCAGTTGCAATGTTCTTAAACAGGCGTGACCAATAATGTGAATCAGCGCGATGTATCTGAGGCCAAATCCTATTTCCACTACGATAATTCCTACCTGTGATAACGATGCAAAAGCTAAAGCGCTTTTGATATCGGTCTGAACACGAGCAGCCAATGCTCCGAATACAGCAGAAGTGAGCCCAAGAGCGATAACACAAATTCGCAGTGTCATTGAAGCATCCAGAAGTGGACTGACTCGCAATAATAAATAGGCTCCCAGATGAACCGATAACGCTCCATAAAACACTGCGCTGGAAGGGGTTGGGCCTTCCATTGCCCGAGGCAGCCATCCGGAAAACGGAACCATTCCCGATTTACCAGCTGCTGCAATCAGCAACAGCAGCCCAACAAATAAAGCCTGTATTTCGGTTAAGGAAGCTGTCCCGTTAGGCCAGGGTTCGGTACCCATCAGGCCGGAAAAATCTCCTGCCCCGGTCAAGTGATGCAGTGCAACGGCTGCAACCAGAAATGCAGCATCTGCAATGCGATAGATCGCCCAGACACGCACCCCGTTTACCACCGGCGAAGGACGCTCGTGAAAGTAAGCCACCAGTAACGCAGAGGAAAGACCAACCAGTTCCCAGCCGATAAACAGAGTTTCAATTGTCCCGGCCAGCGAAGCAATCACCATCCCCAGCAGGAACACCGCATAAAACAAAAAGAAGCGACCGTATCCCGGTTCGCGGTGCAGGTAACGATTGGCAAATGCACCAATCGTGCCCACTAATACAAAAGTAAGGATCACAAAAGGGACAGAAAGCCGATCAAAAATAAACCGCAGGTGAAAGTGAAAATGCTGCTCATGAATAACAACCCAGTTCCCCAATTCAACCGAAACATAACGCTGTCCTGAAAAGAGCATTATCCCAAGAATACTAACCGCAGCCAGCAGCGCAACAGTTACGGTCACCTCAGTCCAGCGAGCCATCAATGTTTCGCTTAAGTGACGATTGAGCAACGCCGTCACGCCCAGAACAGTAAGCAATAGCGCGGGCATTACCAGGACGATAACACTCAATGCGTGAAAAAGAGTATTGAGATCCATCAGGCGACCTCCCCATCCTGCACGTTCACTGCAGGCTCAGACGAATTCGCTTTTCCTTGCTTCTGGACAATTTGAGCATAACCAAGATGGTCTCTTTGCCCACGATACCAGTCGAATGAACTTTCCACTTGTGGTAACTGAGTTGTTTCGGGATTGTACAGTTGAAATTCTCCCTGATGAAAAACATGAATGGCATTGGAATCGGGATTGAGAATGGCAAGTTGCACCCACTGGTTTCGAACAAGCTGATCAATCGTGGGATTATCCTGCATGATTCTCAGCATTTTCTCCGCAGTTGTTTCGATAACAAACAGAATTCGCACAGGCTCATGAATTTCGACCATTTGTCTGGAAAGTCCCGGCCGCATATCACTGGCAGCTCCTTCCATGACACCGAGTAACGCTGTCACGTTATGAGGCAACTTCGAACCGCAGCCATATCCATCCGGATCGACTGTTGAGAAGTAATATTCCAGATTGATTCCTGCACAAACAGGGACTGCAGCGGCAAGAATTCTTGCCAATATGCTGGCCTGTCCATCGTCTTGCGTTGGATCATATGAAGTCAGAAAAGCTCTTCGATCAAGAAACAGGTTGCGGCTCCAGTCTCTGCGTCCCACGAAGCAAAGAGCATCGGTTGCATGATTGTATTCGGGTCTTGCCTGGGAAAGATCTTCTGCCCGGCCCTCTACATGTTCCAGAGCTTTCGAAACAGGCATCGCAAGGTCTGCCGATTCAAACCGCCTGCACCGTTCGTGGGCATTGCGGGCACGGGCCTGATCGATATAGGCTCGCACCTGTTCGAATTCCTTACGGTGTGATCGCGGCACACTATCCAGGTCGTAATAAGAAACATCTTCATCACAGGTGTTGTGAAAAACACCAACAAAAACGGTATCTTCGGGAATTACCAGGCCTCGCTCAGCCAGCATTTTTCGAATGCGTGGATCGTTTGCCATTTGGGAAAACGCACGAGCATTCGGCCCTCCCCGTCCTCCACTGCAGGCACCACAGTTATAAGCTGATTCATGAGGATTGTTGAGGCTTCCGGAACCATGCCCCACAAACACAATTAACCGAGACATATTTTCAGTCAGCCCGATATCCTGAAGAATCCGTTCGACGATATCAGCCATCTCTTCAAGGCTGTATCCCAGGTGGCTATCCTCTGGCCCGGGAGATTCTGCCTCTCGATGAAGATGCAATTCTGTTACAGCTGGAGGTTGAATGATACTGCCGAAAAGTTTTCTCGCCTGTGCTGTCAACCGAGGAAACAGAATACGTGTTACCATTGGAATTGAAGCCAGAGAACCAAGAACAGAAGTGACAATCCCTCCCATTAACGTACGACTTCCGATATGCCAACGGTGAGAAGCTGCCCCTAATATTCGACGGGCATCTTCACGCGAACGACTGCTTGCGGTAAGCGAATAGGCCACCTCTTCTGTCACATAATGATCAGGCTTAATACTCACCGGGCAAAGTGGCCTGAAATGTGCATCTGTGACTCCGCGGAAGTACATAGCAACAGCATAAAACCCTGCTGCTGCAAACGTTTCGCAGGAGGGGACTACTTCTTCAAGATGCCTGCGAAAAGATTCTTCACGGTCATCAATACAGGTGATTAACTGAAATGATGCACGCTTTACCTGGCTTTGTTGTTCTCTGGCAGTACATGCCTGCCTGGCGTGAATTGCAACCGCATCGAGAGTCTGATGACGATATCTGCGCTCGTAAGCCAGATGATAAATTCGCCTTCTTTCATAACCGTTAAAAGTTTCGATTTCTTTAATCAGTCTGGTCCACGCATCGCCGGTTTGCTGATGCAATTCCGAAGGGCACCAGCCACGTACCTGAGCCAGTTGAAACAGAAGATAGGCTCGTTCATCTGCACTGGCTGCTGCAGAATGTCCCAGTTGCTTCTTCAGAACAGGATAAACTTCCTCAAGCGGGATATTGCTGCCTGTTTCCTGCTGATAAAATGTAGAGATTGCAAATCGTTCCAGAAGCAGTCGCACAGCCAGGTATTCGACAAGAGTACCACTCGGGGCAGGCCGCACGGTCCACTCCGCATTAGTTTCCATCTGCCAGATCATTCCGGCCCATCCACGTAATGCCAGCAAAGTCTGGGTAATGTAGGCCTCATGTTCTTCAGCAGGCAAACCGAGCTGCTGAAGAGAATCCGCGATAACATCTACTGGCGTCATCCCTGCCTGCTCGATACGTTTCAATTCTTCCGGCAAGCCTCGTAACCACCATTCCATCGATTTACCTGAACGGAACATCGATTTGAATGCTGCAAAGAAGCCCGCATCTCGATCCGGAAGTGCCCAGTTTGAAAACCCCTGGTCAAGAAACGCAGCACAAAATCGGATCAGTACTTCATTAACAAAATCATCGATATCACAGCCGGTCGCTTCAACAAGCAGGTCCCGGTGACGCAGTTTTTGCGAAACAGGCAAGCTGAATCCATTGGTCGATTCTGCTCCGATGTAGCAGACCTCCCACAATAGACGCAAAGTAAATGCTTCCCAAGCCTGATTATTCCAGGAGTCTATACGAGTGCTGTTAAATCGCTCAAATAAATTTTTGATAACCTCACGAATTTGCGGATCGGTTTCAGTCTGTGAACCAGTTAAGTCTCGCATCACCCACCGACGAGTCTGGTCGATCATCCGCTCTTTTGTTGTGATTGATGCCTCTTTACGAAATCGACTTAATGCGTCAGTCTCGCTAATAACCCAACGTAGTTCTGCAACCGGACCGGTATGCAAAGAATGTTCCAGCATTGCCAGTCGTAAGTGAAACCTGGTTCCCATAAAACCGATCAGAACGTGCCCCTCGTCTCCCAAATCATCCAGCAACACTTCAAAAAGATCGTCTGTTGTAAACCGTCCACGTTTTAGTTTTGCCCTGTAGCGTTCTTCAGAAAGGTAAGGCTCACAACCATAAACCTCATGCCCTTTCATTACCGCCTGGTCGAAATGGTAATCTTCGAAAGCATGCAGCGTATTGTGATGCACGAACACATCAATCGGTCCCTGCGCAGGAAGCAGGTGCGCAGCGTGCTCGACAATGTGGAGAAGCCTCGACGAATTCTCAGGTGTAATCGATTTTTCAACCTGGTTGATGACATTTTCCATATTGGCGGGTTCATTCAACGATAGACATAGCAGTACATATCAACAGGAATATTGATTCACAAACCAAAGCAATGGGAGATGCACAAGTACAATTTCCACAGCATCGAAAAGGAAAAAAATATCGTAAGCCTAATGAGAAGCAGCAAGACAAGCTGCGGTTGCAGTCTGGAACGAGCGGGACGCTATTGCTTTTTTATGCGCAGGATTTACGTCTGGCAGGTTCAGCAACCGCTACACAGGGGGAGCGCGAGAACAATCCGAGCGCAGGCATGTCTGCTCCGGCTCAAGGATGAACTGCCCAAGTAAGCAATCTAAGCAGGTTGACGGGAAAAAGTCACAGGCATGTACCCTGTTCAGGGCGGTTCCTGCCTCTGCATTTTCCAAATCTTCTTTCAGTTCACATTCTTCGACTTCACTGAAAGAGGTCTTTTCGTTTCCACTATCGTTGGCAACGCAGACCGCAGGCACGCACATCCCTATTGAAAACAGGGACAGCAAAACAAGAAGTCTTATTTGCTGTTCGATCCGCATGCGTCACCTGAAAAACGAGTTCTCGATGATGAATATAGTGATGTCAAATAACCATCCCCAATGTATCGTTCCACCTCATCGTCTGCAAGTTCAATCCTTAACGAATTTGAGATAGTAAAAATGGCCTCTTTATCCCTCAGTTGCAATATTAGAAAAGGTTTGACAACAATATACGTCACGGCAGAGAAATTCAATACCTGAATCAGGATGCCTTGAGGTATTTCTCCCTGGCAAGATTGGATAAAACCTGTTTCTACACCACATCAACTTCCCTCCTGTTACAGTAAAGAAAAAGTATCCATGTGCTATTCCAGAATACCACCAATTATTGGGATGATTATTTTTTCTGCACTTTTCACTTTTGCAAAATTACAGGCGGAAGATCATAAAAATATAGAAATCCCCAAATCTCTCGATGCTCGCCTGAGAGTTGAACTGTTTGCCGCTGAGCCGGATATCGTCACCGTAACAGGTCTAAGCGTTGATCCTCAAGGGCGGGTGCTGGTGGTTGAGTCCCAAACTCATTTTCGCCCGGATGATTATGATGGTCCCGAAAAAGATCGTATCCGGTTATTTGAAGATACTACAGGCGACGGGAAAGCAGATCGGGTAGAAACATTTTTCGAGGGGACGACCTACACAATGAACGTTGCTGCCCATCCTTTTAACGGTTGGGTATATGTTGCAACTCGCAGTTCTATTTTTCGCCTGTATGATACGAATAACGATGGCAAAGCCGACAGGCAGCAACGGTTGGCAACCCTGCAAACCGAATCCGATTATCCTCACAACGGACTTTCAGGTTTTGCATTCGATTTTGCAGGAAATGTTTTCTTCAGCTTTGGAGAAAACA
The DNA here is from genome assembly GCA_015487825.1 of Planctomycetaceae bacterium. Classification (GTDB taxonomy): domain Bacteria; phylum Planctomycetota; class Planctomycetia; order Planctomycetales; family Planctomycetaceae; genus Rubinisphaera. The sequence continues at coordinate 1,166 of WFOZ01000215.1, read as the reverse complement.
TGGGAGCCCCGGCTATCCTGACAGGAGGCCCCGGTCGAATTCATCAGATATCGGGTTCAGATGCCTCAGCTGATCCTGCATTACCAGCCGATGCTGTTCAGCTTCCAGCGAATGAAGGAGCTGGAGGGATTTTTTACTGTCAACCTGATGGCAGCAATTTAAGACGCTTTGCGACCGGTTTCTGGAACCCCTTTCATCTTTGCTTTGATACTTACGGTCGTATGTTTGTGGGAGACAATGATCCCGGCAACAGGCCGCCCTGTCGATTTCTGACGATTGTTGAAGGAGGAGATTACGGCTATCGCAGGCATACTTTGGAACCATTTATCGCTGTTGATGGGGAAGTGCCGGGAACATTGCCGATGACATCCTCAACCGGTGAATCACCAACCGGAATTGTTGCCTACGAATCGAATGCTTTGCCGGATGAGTATCGAGGTGATTTGCTTGTCGCCACTTGGGGAGAACACCGTATCGACCGTTACCACTTAACTCCGCAAGGTGCTTCGTTTCATACTAAGTCTCAGGCCATGATCGCAGGAGGCGAATACTTCAGACCCTCCGGAATTGCAATCGCTCCGGATGGTTCACTGTTTGTGGGAGACTGGGCTGACCGCTCTTATCCAATTCATGGGAAGGGACGCATCTGGCATATTATACCGAACAATAAGACAACGGCAGCTTCCAACAGTATTCATAGCACAGATCGCATCAAACGCGAACGGGCCGCTCATCAGTTAATTGAGCAGGGAAAAAAAGGGATCGCAATATTACAAACAGCATTGCAATGCGATGCCGATCCGCGTGTTCGTTCGGTTGCCCTTGTTGCTTTAATCACAGCCAACGCGCTGACACCACAACTTGCTGACATTGCAATACAAGATTCCAGCGAAGCAGTACGAGAGCAAGCGGCTCGGACCATTCCTCTACCGCTTATCGATCTAAAAAAAGTTGCGAGCAAGGACCGCTCCCCGGCTGTTCAGGCTGCTGCATTAAGGCGAATTGCTGACCCAAAGGCGGAAGCTCTGCTGTTGGAAAGGCTGACCAGTCCCGATCCTTTCATGCAGCAAGCCGCCCGTAAAGGGTTGGGACAGTCGGTGACAACTAAAAGGTTAACCGAACTTCTTGATGATGGGTTTCCCGGTGTTCGCCTCGCCGTGATATTG
>WFOZ01000214.1 GCA_015487825.1 Planctomycetaceae bacterium | reverse complement strand
TGTGGGGTGTGCGCAATGTAATCGGAACCGTCGGTATCTTTCACCGTGATTTGCCTGTACGTTTTCAGGTTGTCGGTGCTCAGATACAGTTTTGCGAGCGCACTGAAGAGGATGTTTCCGTTCTTCAAAATGCAACTGAACACAATATGCTTTGCATCGGGAAATGCAGCTTCGTGCGGCCACGTGTGGCTGTTATCTTCAGAGAGAAATATTTTCCCGTCTGCAAAAGCAAACGCCTTGTTGTCCCGCTGCGAATCAACAAACAGGCCGGTCGGCTGGGGGCGATACCAGAAGTGCTTTGTTGAGGGGAACTCGCTCGGCGTAGCAGTCGGTTTGGCCCCGTACCCATGCGTACCGGAAATAAGAATGCCGCCAGCAGTAGCAGCCGAGGTTTCCAGAAACCGACGGCGAGATAGATGTTGTGATGTCATGGCGATTTGCTTTCCGTACTACTTTGGTTACGGCTGATAAAACGAACCAGCCATGCCGGGCTAAAGAGAGACTTCCTTTAGCCTATCAGGCAAACCAGGTATGTTCAACTTACATTTTCCAATGGAGAGAATGATTGTGTTCCCTCTGTGAACAATAATTTCATCCTGATTATTGTTGTGACTTGTTGCCGAAGTGGATGAAGCAATGCCGGCTCTCCTGTAGGTTCAAATATGGCAACTATTCAGCGTTGGCGTAGGGTCCGCTATTGCGGACCACGCTGGGAGGTGGATCCTCCTATCTCTGCGGTGGTCCGCAATAGCGGACCCTGCAAACAACTTTAATTTTTGCAATAACCAAGCATTGCTGAATAGTTACCAAATATGATTCGTCAATTGCAGTAAAATGTCGAACGTGGTACATAACACCTTCTTCATCAGTCCCGGTCCTTCATTGATATTTGAATTTCATTGAATCCTGCAGAGATAGAAGCTGTTCTTTCCGGTCAGCGAACGGATGTTCGTGCGGTTGGATTACGTCTGTTGCTTGGCTGTGTGTCGCCTGTTTATGGATGTGCAGCGATATTGAATCGCGCAAAATTTGATTGGAATCTGGCGGCTGTTCATCGTGTGAATGCTCCGGTTATCAGTGTGGGCAATATCACCACGGGAGGAACCGGAAAAACTCCCTTCGCCGCCTGGCTGGTGCATGCTCTGCAAAAGCTGGATAAAAAACCGGGCATCGCCAGTAGAGGGTATAAATCTCTAGGTGATGCTGACTCGAGTTCAGCAGAACATGGCGGTTGCGAAAATGATGAAAAACTGGTTCTCGAACAACTTTGTCCGGGGACTTTGCATTTGCAAAACCGTAACCGTGTTTCTGCTGCTGGCGAGTTGGTTGAAGATCATGGCTGTGATTGCGTTATTCTCGACGATGGTTTCCAGCACCGCAGATTGCATCGCGATCTGGATATTGTATTAATCGATGCCGTCAATCCGTTCGGGTACGGTCATCTTTTGCCACGTGGCCTGTTGCGTGAACCATTAAGTTCTTTAAGACGAGCCGATTTACTGGTCATCACTCGCACCGAGCAGGTCTCACCTGCACAGATTCAGCACATCCGGGAATACCTTACTTCATATTTGAAACAGCGTAATACGCCAACGGTAGAAGTTGCATTTGAACCGACTGCATTTCTCGATCAGCAGGGAAAGCGTTCGCCACTTTCTGAGCAATCACTTTCCGCTGTCATGTTTTGTGGCATCGGGAATCCATCCGGATTTCAGAAATTACTTCAAGGGATGGATTATGAGGTGACAGCAGGAAAAAATTTCTTTGTGTTCCCCGATCATCACCATTATACGAAACAGGAAATACAGACTTTATGCGAAACTGCCCGAAAAATTGGTACAAATGAACTGCTGACAACACAAAAAGATCTCGTCAAGCTGGTGGATATTCTTCCGCCGGAGATTACCTGTAAAGCGATTTGTATCGAAGCTGTTATAAAAAACGGCGAAGAAATGCTTTTTCAAAAATTGCGGGAACTGTTTCCCATGCAGCCTTGTTAGAGCCATGTTACATGCGGTAAATTTCTTTGGGTGCTGCGAATATTTCAAGCAAGATTCAATTTCAGCTGTGGCTGTCAAAAAGAATCAGTTTTGCCGGAAGCTTGAGGCTTTGGCTCATCAGGTTCTCAATTGCGTAATACGAATCATTCGCACCGTTGTCCGGTTGCTCTAAGTGCTCCTGTTTTCTTACAATAGTCTCAATGCCAGACGAATAGGAATACGGGGGCTTTGCATCGGAGAGGAACATCCGGGATGCGGAAGAATGTTGCTTTGATATTGGCGGGAGGCAAAGGAAGCCGACTGGAGCCGTTGACGCGTGATCGAGCCAAGCCTGCTGTCCCGTTTGGGGGGAGTTATCGAATTCTCGATTTTGCTCTGTCCAACTGCATTAACAGCGGAATGCGACGAATACTGGTTTTAACCCAGTACAAGGCAGCCAGTCTCGATCGACATATTCATCAGGCCTGGCGTTTTTTGTGCAGAGAGTTGAATGAATACGTCGATGTACTTCCTCCTCAGCAGCGAATTGATGAGCAATGGTATCAGGGGACTGCGGACGCGGTTTATCAGAACATCTATACGATAGAAAAGACCGCAGCAGATAACATTCTGATTCTGTCCGGCGATCACATTTATAAAATGGATTACCAGGTTCTGCTTAACGAACATATCAATTCGGATGCAGCCGTCACTATCGGCTGCCTGCCTGTAAGCATCGAAGAGGGACGAGAATTTGGAGTGATGGGGATCGATGAGGATCAACGAGTCATCGATTTTCAGGAAAAACCGAAACAGCCCAAATCGATTCCCGGCGATCCGGATCGATGCCTGGCATCAATGGGTATTTACGCTTTCAAATCGGATTTCCTGTTTGAAGAACTTTGTAAAGACGCGACGATACGTGAAAGTTCGCACGATTTCGGGAAAGATATTATTCCGCGAATTATCGACAGGCATCTGGTTCGAGCATTCCCTTTCAAAGATAAAAACAGCGGCGAACGCGCC
>WFOZ01000213.1 GCA_015487825.1 Planctomycetaceae bacterium | reverse complement strand
GCTTTGCAATACGTTATTGGTCTGTTTCAGCTGTACGGTATGCCATAACATCTTGTGGATTGAGTTGGCCGTTGTGCAGGGCGGTGCCGAGGATTGCGGTGTGGATACCGGCTTGTTCCAACAAAGAAATCTGAGCTATCGTTCGAACACCGCCTCCCGTTATGATTTCCAGTTTGGGAAACTTTTCTTGAAGTTGCCTGCAAAGTTCAAGCGTACCGACTCCTTTGGTGCAGCCGATAAAAGCCAGATCGAGAACAATTATTTTTTGCAAGCCGCGCTGCTGCACATAGTCGATGACCTCTTCAATCGTACGATCTCCCCAGGCTCCCTCCGGACAAATCATGCTTCCTTCAATCAGATCGAGACTGAAAGTTAATTGCCCGGGATTGATCATGCTGGTTAATAAATCGAGCGTGGTGCAGTCAGCAAGGGCTTCGCTGGCGAGAATGAGTTCTGTTTTTTCCAGCAGTGCCCCAATCTGATAGAGGTCCTCAATCGATCTGATCCCCAGATCTACACGTAGCGAAAATCCCTGCTCAACAAGTTCTTCAATAAGATCGCAATTCCACCGGCGATGGACGATGCCATCCAGATCGGCGATATACCATTCATTGAAACCGAAGCGGGCTTGAATTGAGTGTGCGATTTCAATCGGACAGGAAGATTGGCACCCGATTGATTGCAGCGGTCGATATTCATTGCGAACCCCGCCCACGGCTCGCACGGCAACACCATCCAGAATATCAAGCACCGGGATCATTTTCATAGCAAGTGATTTTACTATGAATGAAGATCCAGGTCTACTGATTTCTAATCTCAGAATTTGTCTGCTCGTGCCACTGTGGGACTTCGTGATACAGACTGTTGGGGTCAGGTTTGAATCTGAGGATATTTCCATCTTCTCCCAAAATAACCCGATAAGGCCGAGCGGTACGGTTTGTGATTTTTATCCGTTCGTTGGCAATGCCGTAAAAGAAGGACATCATTATAAATGTAGGAATTCCCAGACAGAAAAATCCAAAGACAACCCCCACGCCCATTTCAGTTGAAAACAAAATTGAAATAAACGATGAGGAAATAAAAAGGCTGAGAAATCCTCCCAGCAAGCTGCATATCAGACATATCGAATGAGAAACGGCCCCTCGTACCGATGTCCCCATCAGCAAACCCCAGACCCAGGCTGCCCAGCCAAAATAAAGGGAGATGAAAATACCAAGCAGTATCTGAAAAATATCAACTCCACGAAACAGATATCCAAAACTGATAAAAGGTAATATCGCCGAGTAGTACAAACCGGCCTGCATCACTCCACACCAGAGATAACCATGTAATACCTGAGCGGGTTTCAGCCTGGTCATCGCGATATTCTGTAATGTCTGCCCGAGGCGTTCCTGAGAGCTGACCGAAAAAATGGAAAGAGGGACAACGATACAGATCGGCACCAGCAGAATGGAAAAATAAATTATGCAGAAAGAGCGGCCTCGCTCAACAAGATTGAGAACTTCCATATTGTTTACAACCAGATAAATACAACTGGCCCAACAGCTGAAAAGCAGTAGCAGAAATGTTGCACCGAAAACCCGGCTCTTGAGTGTTCTGCGAATTTCCCGTACGAGAACGGGGTTCCATTTATCACTGAAGTCATCCATACAACTATTTCCCGCCGGGAAAATTTAGCGAAACCGGATTACTGGACGATACCTTCAGTGATTGACATGAATGCGTCTTCGAGTGTTTCTGATTTACCTGAGAATTCCAGAATCGGAAACTGTTTTTCAATCATTCGTTTCAGCAGGTCTGCCTGTTGAGATTTATCTCCTGCAAACTCGAAAGTGATTTGATTAACAGCGGGGGATACATGAGAAACGAATGGTTGTTCAAGCAGCCATTTTTCCAGAGACTCTGTTTCGGCAAGAATCGAAACCAGTAAGGTCTCGCTGGTGGATTGTATCCCTTCTTTTTTAGGCCTGAAGTTTCTGAGTTCCTTAATTGTGCCATGAATGAGAATTTTACCGGCTTCGATAATGGCAGCTGAGTCGCAGATTTCACCCAGCTCAGTCAGAATATGTGAGCTGATTAAAACAGTTTTATTCATTTCGGCGGCAAGCAGATGAATCAGTTCTCGAAGTTCCACACGGGCCCGTGGATCAAGCCCGGCTGCCGGTTCATCCAGAATTAAAACCTGCGGATCGTGAATGAGCGTTCGTCCCAGCCCCAATCGTTGTGACATCCCTTTGGAAAGTGTATTGATCGGTTTGTGCGCCAGTTTTCGCAGTTCAGTAAAGACAAGCACCCGTTCAATGGCATCGCGTCGCTGTTCACCTTTGAACCCGTAAGCCCGAGCATAGAAATCAAGATATTCCACCACATCCATATTGTTGTATTTGCCGAAGCTGTCGGGCATGAAGCCCAATTTTGTGCGAGCTTTTTCGGGATCATCAACAACAGAATATCCACAAACAAACGCATCGCCAGCGGTCGGTAAATCGAGCGAAGCCAGGATCCGCATCGTTGTCGTTTTGCCTGCTCCGTTAGGCCCGATAAATCCCATCACCTGTCCCGGGAACGCTTTGAAGCTGACGTTATCAACCGCTTTAAGCTTCCCGAAAAAACGATGCAGGTTTTTGATTTCAAGGGCAGGTTGTTCTCCAGTATGGTCTGGAGCGACAGTTTTTTCTTCGGTCTGTTGTCCTTCCCCCTGATCGAAAGAAGAAGGACCGGCAACAGAATCCCGAGGGAGAATATCATCGAGGACATTATCGCCAGAGGAATGATCAGAAGCTGATGATTGAGGTGATTCAGGCATAACAATAATTACAGTACATGTTAGTCAGGTTGCACTTGGCGGCGATTGATGATTTACACAACAGGTAAGAGTCGTATTAGTGAACTCTGCCTCCCGTCAGAAATAGCCAAACAACAGGTGAATAGAGATAGTTTCCTGTGCATTGGACAGGCCGAGGTCTAAATCCGGTTCCTGATTCATAATGGCAAAATAAGACCCCGGCTGCATTTTTTCCTGTTTTCTTCCGATCGGATTTATTCCAGTAAGAATCTTTTCCTGTAAACTTTTATTGTAAACTGCATACAAACCAACGGAATGGGTATAAGACAGAGCCGTCCCGGGGTTTAGCATCTCACCGGAGATGGCGGTCCCATCGACTCCGGTTGGAAAGTCCATAGAATGCTCGGATAGATATTGGCGAAGTTCTTTGCGATGTTCCGCTGTCAGGGGTTCCAGTTTTCCAACAGCTCCTGCTTCCAAATCCCGACCAACCCAAGCTTTTCCTGCCTGATCAACAATGAGCAATGTCTTGAGACTCCACTCTAATCCATTAGAAACCTGGGGAACTTCTCCCTTTGTTGATTGCAGTTCGATGCGGCCACGTTGTTCCTGTTGTGAAACTGTTAAAAACTGCGTACGGGTGCGGGAACGCAACCAGCCGTTTTGCAAATGTTGTTTCTCACTCCAGTCAACCCGGGCAGATTCAAATGCCTGATCCGTCGGCCAGATGGGATAAACCGCGGTTGTCGGTTCAAAATGAAGCCCCGCACTGGGAGCCATCCCTGCATAGTAGGCAACACGAGTGATACTCATGGCGTGATTCTTTTTCTGATCCAGAAATGTGATACTGCGAACCCGTGATTTGATTGAAAAACCGTGAGCGATTGTTGAATACCCAAGCAGTAGCATACTGCTGCCAAACGCAATAACGGGGACGGTAATAAGCAACATCGCCAGTTGTCGTTTTTTCAGAAAATAGATGTAATTAACCGGGCCGATTAAAATTGTAAAAAATGTGATCAGTATCAGGAGAGAAAAAACGGGGACACCACCAACGTTCGGAATTAAAAAACGAAAAAAACTCTCATTCCTATTGCGGCTGGTGATACCATTTCGATTGTGCCACAACAGGCGATCTGACGAAAGGTGTTCCAGCAACCAGGCCCAATGGGAAATCGTTCCGGGGAATGGGTTGTCGGATAATGCAATAACTTTTCCCAACCCGAAAGAACGCACTGCGTAATTACTGGAGAGCATTTCCCAAGGTTGTCCCTGCGAAAAATCTTCAGGTTTTCTGGTGGAACCGGTATCGACATCGATAACAATTTTTCGTTTGAAGCGTTTCAGGTTGAACTTTTCCCATTCTTTCCCGATAAACGCTCTGGATTTGAATGCCAGAGCATTTTTCAGTGAAGCTGAATTTTCAACCGGTTCTGCAACATTATAAATGAGCAGGTTTCCTCCTGAGGCAACCCATTCAAAAATAGCATTTCGTGCATCGGCGGGTACATCCTGCGCGAGAGAGCCTAGCGGAATGGCAAGAATATCAAGACCGGTATAAGCCAACCAGTTCGCGGGTAGTTTTTGTGGTCGCACATGCTGTGTATATTCATAAGCTCCATGTCGATGGGAAGAAGAACCAAAGAAAATCTGATCGATAGAACGATCATACATCTCGATATCTTCCGGCTTTTTGGCAACAATCAGCATCGCGGGACCGACATTACTGTTGTCCGCCACGTCCGGCAATGAAATTGAATGCGTCAGCTTATCGATTTGCCTTCCCCGTTCCAGAATACGAAAATTGACATAGGTCCCCCAGGATACGATAGGCACCAGCAATGTTGTATTGATTGTTGCATTCTGTTCCAGTGAAAGTGAACGAGTGACATGCGGGAATTTCTGGTGAGTGCTGTTCTGGCTGATTTCCAGAGTAAGATGGCGGGGCTTTCCGTTATTTCTGACAGAGACGCGAACCGGGTAGTAGCCCCCCTGCCTGCAGCCGATCCATTTTGTGTTCACTTCAACAATCAGATCAGATCCACTCATACTGAACTCATTGCCGGTAGCCATTACCAACGGCTCCGGAATAAGTAGAATGAGTAACAACAGAACAAAACCAGCAGCAGTCCGCACCATGAAATCAGTCTCTCATTATTGTTAAGTCTTTAGTATCTTATCAATGAAATGCTGCGCAAAAGTGGCAGGAAATATTGAAATAATTGGGTAGCCCATCCGCTTTTAGCGGTTGGGTTGCGTAGCAACAAGACGAATGCGC
>WFOZ01000212.1 GCA_015487825.1 Planctomycetaceae bacterium | reverse complement strand
GCTTGGCATCGCAATGAAAGAAGATTCAAACGGTCATGTCATATCACTCGATACGGCTGCAAACCGAAGTTGGGTTGACGATTACCAGATGCAGCAGATCCTAATCTTTCCGTATTTGCAAACTCTCGTGCTGGAAGGCCCCAGCATCAGTGACCAACTGGCTCCACAAATTGCCCAGCTAAGTGAACTGAGTTCGCTCACCTTGAAAAACACACTCATTGGAGATGTTGGTCTTGCAGAACTCCCCAAGTTGAAAAAACTAAAGATCATCGACCTTCGCCTTTCCCCACTGGTTACCGATGCCAGCATGACGAGCCTGTCAAAAATGTCTCAACTGCGCGCAGTCAGAGTTTCAGGATGCAACATCAGCGATGCAGGATTGGAAACGATACTGAAGCTGCCTCAACTAAGTGAACTCGACATTCGCAATTGTAGAAAACTGACACGCACCGGCATCGAAAAAGTCTCCACCAAAACAAGCCTGCGAAACCTCAAAACGGGCGGCGAGTTGATCGATGATTCGATTATGCCGCTGATCGCGAAAATGAAATCACTCCAGGGGTTATCACTCGATAACTGTAACTTAAGCGATGCCGGCGTTACTCATTTGAAAAATCTTTCGCTGGTTGATTTAACACTTTATCAAACCCCCAACGTCACCGATGCAGGATTGCAATTCCTCAAAGGATACAGCAATTTGAAAAAACTGACTCTGCGTGACATCGCCGCCAAAGGGGAATCGTTAAGCCTGCTCCCTCAACCGGAAAAACTGCTCTCTCTGAACCTGGCACAATCGGGAATAACAGACAAGCAAATCCCAACCCTCGCAAAATTCAGCAACCTGACAACATTAATCCTCAGCGAAACGAGCATTACCGATACCGCGATCAACACACTTGTAAAGTTGAAATCACTGAAAAGACTGGAGATGACACAAACCGGCGTCACTCAAAAAGGAGCCGACCAGTTGAAAAAAACAGTGCCGAATTGCCAGGTTCGTATTAATTGAAACGGATTCGGAAACTGGTCTTAATACAACAATGCAATAGTAAACCTTACGAGCGTTGAATAATGGAACAAACTCTCTGAAGCCGCAGTTCATGGTCTGGTTGCCCACTATGATGTTCGCGAACGATCTGCTCCAAAGCCTCGATTCTCGCAGAATCCGTCTGCCTCAGCCAAAAGTGAATTCTTTAATCTGCCCGGAAAGACTGAATTCCTGAACGACTTTAGCGATATTGTTCATGACACACGACATCCTGAACTTGAGTTAAATCTGTATTCAAAGGCTACGGCAATGAAGGGTTTTCCAGGAAATCAATCAATCGCTTGGCATTCGGGGCGACATTGCACACTTTGATTGGATCGATCTGTGCGAGGATTTCAAAGGAATGTTTTCCCTTGCCGTATTCCCCTTTGGGTTTTGCATTCCGAGTTGCCAACTTCAAAGAATTGAAAACATCCGCTTTAGAAATAGTCTCGATATTGGTATTTCCCGGCAAGGCGATTTCGCTGAAACCCTGTCCAAAATATTTCTTCAAACAATCGCGATCAGCCAGAAACCACGATTCCATACATTCGACCATCAGATAAACATGATCGTCAGTCGCACCTGTTGGTTGTTTCCAGCCATCACGGTTTTTCAGGAATTTCCAGATGTTTTTAGTTGCTGAAAAAGGAGCTTCTGTATCAACGAGCAAAAGAGGCAAGGTGTTTTTAGCTGCATTTTTCAGGGCTATGCAAAAATCCTTGTAGGCATTGTTTCGGCTCCCACAGGCGGTCAATTTAGGCATACATTTCGCCTGAGCCAATCCGGCCTTTTCGAAGAATATTCGGAATCCCTTACGGCATTCTACTCGGAGCTTTTTACCATCTCCGCCGCCTTCAATGAAAATCTCAATTTTCACCAGCGGTTCCCTCCAATTTTCCCCTTGGTCCAAAGTTGTCCCAAAGAATAGTCCTCCAGCCAATCTTTTAGTTCCTCTTTACAAAGCCGCCTCATTTGTGATGCGTCACCTGGTTTTTCACAGACAATCACATCTTCCGGGCTGTCTGACATACAATCAACCAGTACATCCGAATGCGTTGTCACGACCAATTGTGTTCTTTTAGATGTCTCCTTGAGTAATTTACCCATCGTCACAAGAACATCTGGGTGCAAACCCAATTCAGGCTCTTCAATACAAATCAGTGGCGGCGGATTGGGATGACACAAAATTGCCAGCAGGCACAAATACCGTAGCGTCCCATCAGAGAGCCTCGTGGCTGGGATACTAAATTTTCCTTCATGTAGAAATATCTGAGCAGTCCCTCCTTCGATAATGATATCAAAATCTTGCACAGTAGGATAAAGCTCCTTGAGACATTCCAATGCTTTTTCTTTGGAAGGAATATCTCGACGAATTCGGTTGAGCACTAGCCCCAAATTCGTGCAATCTTCATTAAGAAAATCATTCCGCTGGTCAGTCTTTTGTGGCTGACGAGGTGGTGCATTTCTTCCAAATGACCACTCGCGATAAAATCGCATTTTGCTGTATACATTCGCGAGGTAAGTGAGTTCTGGGTATTGATCAGGGTCTTTCCTCTGTGCCAGAATGGATTTTTCAGGATCAAGATCTTCCCATTTTAATTCTCGCTTCTCTCCATACACATTTAGTACCGGGTGACTACCTTGATTCTTATAGAAGAAATCAGGATTTGTCGCATCTGAATTAAGTGGAAATTCATCTTCAATACACTCTTTGAGTAGCCTGAAACCTTGAAAAAATTCGCCAAAGTAAAACGAGTGGCGAAGATATTTTTTGGGAGTATTTACCAAAAAGCTATGCCTAGCCACTTCCACTTCAATGAAAGGGTGACTTTCAATGGAAGGATTCGCAGACTGTTTCCCTTTCCAGAGCCAATCATCGATTCCTCCCCCTTCGCGAATAGTCGCTGTCATGTCACTTGGTGCGGATTGAAGTAATGACAGCGCTTCAATCAGATTCGATTTTCCGGAACCGTTTGGGCCGATCAAAACATTGAGTGGTCGCAGTTCCAGATCAATCCCCTGCTCGTCAAATGAGAGTAGTTCTTTGAGGATGATTCGCTTTAATAGCTGGGACATGGTTTGCTTCCATTATCAACGTTGATTACCAGGGGGTTGACACCCCCGGCTCGCCACGACATTACGCCTTGGCCAGTTCTCTTAACACTTTGTGCAGGATGCCGCCGTTGCGGTAGTATTCTACTTCTACCGGGGTGTCGATTCTGCAGGTGGTGACGAAGTGGACTTCGTCACCGTTGGCTTTTGTGGCTGTCACTTCGACCGCTTGTTGCGGCTTGAGGTTATCATCTAACTCGATGTGGAATGTTTCGGTGCCATCCAAATCGAGGGATTGATGATCTTCCCCTTCCCGGAACTGCAACGGCAGCACTCCCATGCCGACCAGATTTGAGCGGTGAATTCGTTCATAAGATTTGGTGATCACGACCCGAATGCCGAGCAGGTATGTCCCTTTGGCGGCCCAGTCGCGCGAAGAACCGGTGCCATATTCGGAACCAGCAAGCACAATCAGTGGCGTGTTTTCCTGTTTGTATTTTTGAGACGCATCATAAATCGAGGTTTGCTCGCCGGTCGGATGATAAACCGTCACACTTCCTTCGGTGCCCGGTGCGAGCAGGTTGCGCAGGCGGATGTTGGCGAATGTGCCGCGAGTCATCACGCGATCATTGCCGCGACGGGAACCGTAGCTGTTGAAGTCGGAAACTTCGACGCCGTTTTCTTGCAGGTATTTTCCCGCAGGAGAATTTGGCTTGATCGCGCCAGCAGGGCTGATGTGATCGGTCGTAACGGAATCGCCCAGCAAAACCAGGCAACGTGCATTTTCAATGGAACTGATCGGCGTGGGGTCGGCTGGCATATCAACAAAAAATGGCGGTTCCTGCACGTAGGTGCTTTTATCGTCCCAGTCGAAAATGTCTCCTTCAGAACCGGAAATCTGTTGCCACTGCTCGGGCCCTTGTGATGCACTGGCATACTGCTTGATGAAAGTTTCCGGCGACATGCTGCCTGCAATGGCATCGGCGACTTCTTTGCTGCTGGGCCAGATATCTTTCAGGTAAACATCGTTGCCGTCGCTGTCTTTGCCGAGGGATTCGCTGGATAAATCGAAGTCGGTTGTCCCTGCAATCGCGTAAGCCACAACAAGCGGCGGGCTGGCCAGATAGTTCGCTTTAATCTGCTGAGAAATCCGCCCTTCGAAGTTTCTGTTGCCTGAAAGAACAGAACAGACAACAAGATCTCCTTCAATAACAGCATCGGAAACGGCAGGAGGAAGTGGCCCGCTGTTTCCGATACATGTGGTGCAACCGTAGCCGACAACGTTGAAGCCAAGTTTTTCCAACGAGGGGAGCAAACCGGATTGTTCCAGATAACTGGTCACGACTCGGCTGCCTGGCGCAAGAGAAGTTTTGACCCAGGGCTTGCTCGACAATCCTTTTTCAACCGCTTTTTGAGCAAGCAATCCGGCTG
>WFOZ01000211.1 GCA_015487825.1 Planctomycetaceae bacterium | reverse complement strand
CAGGTGATCCGCTTCACGAGCCACTGTTTGTGGTTCGAGCGGCAGGCCTCGCCGAAGACCTCTTCGTACCGTTCCCGCAGTTGCGTGACAGTCATCCGCTTCATTGCGGAGACCTCTTTCCCAATGTTCAACGTCATTCTTTTCTCCTCTCTCTTGAAGACCAACCGCCAGTGGCGGCTCTCGAAACCGTTAACCGTTGGTCACACTGAGCCTTGTTTCGTCTGAAAGCTCAAGCGGATGGGCGGATGATTCTGGAGTCTTTTGAGAGGAAGACGTGACGCCGGATGGGCGGGCCTGAAGGCGTAAAATGGCGGTTGCGAACAGGCGAGTGACTTCTTGAAATCGCTGCTCGTCAGTCATCTGGTCGGGATCGCGAGTGGACACGGAGCACCTCCGGTGAGTGGGAGTGCCCGCGGCGACTTCGCTTCACGACCGTTCGCTGCGCGGCTACAAGAGATTGGAACGCGCTGGTACTGGAAACATACGCACGCGGTTCGAGAGTTGTCCGGAACGGCCCGCCGTGGCGAAACGTCCTGTTAACCTACGACCTCCTGTGAACCAGAGAGTCCGAGAGTTTTGGTCCGTTTGGAACGGGCATCGTGGCGAAACGTGGCATTTCGGAACGGCACCCCGCGACGACAGGTCGAACCAGAGAGTTGATGGGCGGGATGCAAGCGATCGCGACAGACGCCACAAACCCTTTGAATCGTGCGAGTTTGGCGACGCGCACGAAAAAACGCCGATCACTCTCGCGACCGGCGTTTTCTGTCAACCAACGGGTAGCGAAAGTTCGCTCCCGAATGTAAGGCTCCCCCGGTAGGACTCGAACCTACGACAAAGCGGTTAACAGCCGCTCGCTCTACCAACTGAGCTACAGGGGATCGTTTTTTGCCTGCTTTGGGAAGGGAATATCCCCTTCCTGAAACGTGCAGGGCAGAAGGTTACTATAATAATCGATGGGAATCAAGTAAATCCTGAATTGCTTTTTGGAGGGCTTATGCAGATATGTCTTTCCAGCCCCTGAAAAGCAATTGGATGCCGTTTTATGCCGAAAATGATTGTTTCCAGCAGTCAATAGCTGATTATTATGACCTTGCACCAATTATAAAAGTGACAATTTCAAATAGGCTCCACAGTAATTTGATGCTCTCTCCCATTGGAGGTTCGCTTATTTCTGTAAAAATACGCGTCTTACTGAGGCAGGATTCAACTTATGAACAGTATCGCTCTGGAAATTAACTTATTTCGGGCAACAAATAGTTAATTTTTAGTAGAGTCTGTCCAGGATTTCTGAAAACTGTGCTGTATCCATCCGCCACCCAGAACGCGATTGTTATCGTAGCAGACGACAGCCTGCCCGGGGGCGATGCCGAATTGTGGGTCGTCAAAAATAATCTGGAACTGACCCTCATTGAGGAGTTCCACTTCACAATTTGCCGGCGTTGCCTGGTATCTGATTTGAGCCTGACATCGAAACCGTTCGGGAACTTCGCATAACCAGTTTGCAGTGATGGCTTTGAGACCGGTTCGCCCCAATTCTTCATAAGTACCAAGCACGACCTGCCTGCTTTGCGGACAAATTTCGAGAACGAAGCGAGGTTCCCCAAAGGCAATTCCCAAACCTCTACGTTGTCCGATGGTGAAGTGTTCGTATCCACGATGCTTACCAAGCGTATTGCCTGCGGTGTCGACAAACAGTCCTTCAGTTTCCTGCTTTCCCCGATATCGATTCACAAAGCCGGCGTAATCATTATCGGGTATGAAGCAGATCTCCTGGCTATCTTTTTTATCGGCTGTTTGCAAATTGGTTTGGTGAGCAAGGTTACGAATTTCTGATTTCGTATATCCGCCAACAGGAAATAAAACGTGTTCCAGCAGTTGCGGAGCAAGGCCGAACAACACATACGATTGATCTTTTGAAGGATCAATTCCACGCAGCAAAGAATATTCATTCGGTTTTTCGGTAACGATTTGAGCATAATGCCCGGAAGCAATTTTACTGGCCCCAACCTGTTGAGCAAAATCCCAGAGCTTGCCGAACTTCAACCAGTTGTTGCACTGCACGCACGGATTCGGCGTTCTGCCAGCCAGATATTCATCCGCGAAATAATCCTTGATCCGTCCAAAAGCATCTTCAAAGTTGAGGGCATGAAACGGTATATCCAGTTCATCAGCAACCCTGCGAGCATCAGCGGCATCGGAAGCACTGCAGCAACCCTGCTTGTGTGACTTCACGTTTAATACGGGCAAGGCATCAGGGTTATCGAGCTGGCATGTTTCTTCAGAGACGCCGGATCGCATAAACAGACCAATAATTTCGTAACCCTGTTCACGAAGCAGGTAGGCAGCTGCAGAGCTGTCTACGCCTCCGCTCATCGCTAATACAACTCGTTCAGACATGGTTTTTCACTGAGAGAATAACTTACAGAGGCTACCTTGGAACCTGGAGAGCCTGACCTGCGAATCTTCAAAATATCCTGCCACTTTTGCGTAGTATTTTATCGTTCAAACACCAATAACCTCAATATTCCATAAAAAAAGCGACCAGTCAGACTGATCGCTTCTTTAATTAAGTTGTCTCAAAGGATTGAGGACTACTTTTTCTTCTTCTTAGCTGCCTTCTTCTTTGCAGGTTTCTTGGCAACTTTCTTCTTCACGGTTTTCTTAGCTGCCTTCTTGGCGACCTTTTTCTTGGTCGTCTTTTTGGCTGCTTTTTTCTTTACCGTCTTTTTAGCAGTTTTCTTGGCTGCTTTTTTCTTGACGGTCTTCTTGGCAGTTTTCTTGGCTGCCTTCTTCTTTACGGTTTTCTTCGCTGCTTTTTTAGCTGCCTTTTTTTTGGCCACTGTAACTCCTCCTCAGAGTACAAGGGTGGATGGCTTCCGCTGCTTACCGGGCATACCAAATAACTTTGGAAAACCGACCCACAATTTTGAATCCATTCCAGGTAAGTCTCCTCTGACAAACCTGAATGTCCTTACGCCGAAATAAAGTTACGTCAAATCTTCAACGAAGACTTTGAATGACTTACGTCAATCATTGACACACTCATTCCTTACCACGTAAGGACTTACATAAATCTGCATCAATTTAAGCTTTACTCAAAATAACGCAAGAGTATTTTGCAACTTTTTTTTATCCGGGCAGCTCCTGCCCGCATTTTCAAGAACTCAAAAAGGAAACAGACAAACCGATTGTATCGTAAAAAAAACGCTGTGAACTCTCCGTAATCGGGTCAACAAATCGCTACCGTGTGGTTGTTCTCTGGTGCTTTTTTCACCTTCGCCGAAAGAAACAACTGAGTCATAAAGAATGATCGTTTATAGACTCAATGCCTGATGCATTGAGCAAGAAGGAATGTTATGCCTGAGTAAGTTGCAATTGCTTATGTCTCGGAAACACTATGAATATAGTCTCTATGCCCTGCTGTTGAATTAAACACATTCCTCTTAGCCGAGAAGAGAGGAAAAAAATGATGTTACGCATACCGTTGAGTTGTCCTAAAAAAACATGACTGCATTCAATATTTCGTGTCGTCGTCACCGCAAAAACCAATTCTTTTCTTCGTGCTTTGTTCCCTTTCAATTTGTGTTTGATGTGGGAAAGAAAATAAAAATGCAGCCTGTCAGTTAAAAGAAAAATGCGTGTAAAATTGCGTGAAAATTATTTTCAATTCTTTTGTGCAACTTTGCCTTTTTATGAATATTTTGAGCCTCTCAATGTAAAAAATACATCAATTGCTCTGAAGCATCCGTTTTAAGATAGTCTTCACAGATTCAGTGATCTCGGATAACTTTCACACTCCTTCCCTCTGATCATCTCTCTGTTTTCTATTTTGATTCGTGCAAACCTCATCTCTCTGCTCACGCTCTCTGCGAAAATCTTTTTCAATTCCACTTCATGTGGAACCCGAAAAAGATACGCATTCAAACAGAACGAAGGGACATTTCGAGCCACTGATTTGTCGCTGGCAATCCGGCGATGGCAATAATAAATTCGGTTTGATTTTTACAGCCATCTTTTTTGTGTACATGATATCTATCTGCGGATGTATTTCGATCAGCGACCAGGGACTCACGATTGCATTCTCCTACCCTGATGAGAAAAAAACGGCCTTTTCTGATCCCCCTGAAGAAGATCGGGAGGCTCATGACAATCATCAGACAGAAAATGAGATTACGTCGGACAATAAAAGAGTAAAAGAGCAGGATAATGGCCCGGACGAGACTGCTTACAGTTCTCCGGTGCAGCGTAAACTGAATATAGACCACTGGCGGTCCATGCCGATCTGGCCCAAGCCGATTGCCGGCGTCGCAGCGGTCCGTTCAATCCAGAGAGTCCCTCTGTTTCGCTGGCAACATCAGGGCTTCATCAACATTCCTGTTCCCTCTCCAGAAGATCAGTCAATAAATCCTACGACCGAATTGGACGCAGAAAAGACAGCAGCTGCGAACGGGGCCCCTGATATTGGGATTGATCAAAAACATGAAATACATCCCCAGGTTGTCGCAGAGTTGCAGCAATTAGCCAATCGAGACGATTTGAGTGGGTGGAATGCAACTATCATGCTTGCCCGGCAAATTCCGCAATCACTTACCTCGTCTCAATATGCCCGTTTGAAAGAATTAACACTGGAGAAGATTGAATACGAAACAACATCGGGCAAGCGTTCCCTGGACCGCCTGGAAAGTGATCAAAAGGATGCGGAATCGAGCGAAGTTAAACCGCTCAGCGATTCGATGCAGGCTGCGGCGGCGGAAGCGTGGTGTTATGCATTGGCGCAGCAACCCGGCGATGCTTCAGAAAACTTTGCGGAAGCTGGTCGCGCACTACAAAAACAATTAATCAGCGATGCCGTTCGTATTGAGCTGATGCGTGGCATTACTCGAAAAATCAAACCGCGGCTGGTACCTTCGCTCAACAGGCAAATGGCTGAATCGGAATTACAACAGGGAATAACTTCGTCGTTGACGATGGCTGCGTTAGATGCCTGTATCTGTTACGCCATTTATCATCCACAACAAGTACAGAAAAATCAGACGGGGAAAATAGAACCTGTCATTTCGTTTGATGCAGAAAACCTGGATCCGCAAAAACTTTGGCCGGAAAATATCTGGAATCTGCGTTGGCATCAGGATCATCAACTCGTCAATCGTTTGGGGATGTGGCTGGCGTTAACAGAACATCCTGTTGCGCAGAGCTATCTATCGAGACGATTAACGCATGTTGAACGCTCGGTGGAGTATCATGCGATTCGAAATCTGGGTCTGCTCCATTCCGAAACGGCATTGGAAAAACTGCGAGAAATTGTTGAATCTCGTCCTGGAACGCCCCGTGCAATCGGCTTACTGGCCATCGGAGATCGAGACGAAGATCTGATCTTCCGTTATTTACGGGATGAGTCTTCGGTTGTTCGATTAGCTATTGCTCATTATGCCGCCCAGCATATTTCGGCCGCTTCCGCCAGGGTGCTGCAGGAATTCACTCACGATGAAGATCTCAAAATTCAACAGGCCACAGTCTCCGCCATTGATGCCTGGCCCAACGAAAAAGCTTTCTCGGTTTTATCAGCTGCATTTACTTCCGGAGGAGTTTCGGCCCGAAATATGGCTCGCAAACAACTGGAACAGCGGTTTGGTATCGTGATGACGGTGATGCAGGATGACGAAGCCGACCGCGAGCAGATTCTCGATACCATCAGCCGAAAATTTCAACTTGCCTCACACGCAAACAACACTCTCTTTGATGAATCGCCTCACAAAAACATCGATGATCAAACGCAACAGAAACAGGTGAGTGCTCAACTTCAGAAACTGCTTGATCAGTTATCTCAAAAACAGGAGGTCTCGTTCAACAAAAACCACATCTCACGTAAAGTAACTGCACTTATCAAACAATCGCCCAATGGCCTGAATGATGTCTTGAATAAGTACGGTTTGAAACAGTTGGAACAGACTCTGAAACAGTTAGATTCTCTTGGTATCTCTGAGGCCCGGGAAATTGTTCAATTGAGTGATGATCGACTGAGCCAACGTCGACGAGCGGCCCGGGCTCTTGCAGAACAGGCGAAAACCAAAACCCTTTCGAATTGGAAATTGCGTCTCATCGCTGAGAGGTTGAAGCAGGAACAGGATTTACACATTTGCCGCGACTTGATGGTAACGATTGATCAGGATACCACTCAGGAGGCTCGTGTGGTGGCGCAAAACGCCCTGATTCACACATGGCCCGACGTGAGAATCCTCGGTTGTCAATATGTGCAAAAACAGAGAATCCCACAACTGGCACCGTTTCTGCTTCCGCTGCTTCAGGAACGTAATACTTCTGTTCAACAGGCCGCCATCATCGCCTCCGGATACTGCCAGAATCCTCTTGTCATCGATGGATTCAGCGATGGAACTGATTCCCGACAGGCGGGGCTTCGTTCCCTGCTGGGGAAAGTTAATCGAGAAACAGAGCTGCTGGTCATCGCAGGACTGGCAAGGCTGGGGGATGAACAGGGACGTTCTGAATTATTCAAATTAAGCTACTCTTCAGATACACAAACCAGACGTCAGGTGGTTCGTATTATGGGAGAACTGCAGGACCCCAAACTGGTTAAGCATTTGATACGCATCGGCTGGACAGAACCTGTCGCTGATATTCGCCTGGCAGTCCTGGACGCCCTGAAGCAAACCGTGCCGGTTAAACAGCAACCAAGAATAATCGCAAGCGAAACGACTCAACAGAAAATGCAAATCTGGTCTGACTGGCTGGACGAACAATCTGAAACAGTGAGTGTCATACGTTAGAAAACCACTAAATATCTATTCGTAATTACGGATTATTGCGAAAATTTATGGGAGTATGTGCCACGGCTCAGTTCGCAATACTTTAACCGACAACAACTTTTTGAAAATAATCACTTTGCCATAAATCCGTGACAACATCACGAATGGTGATTTTGTAGTCATAGCGGTTGTTTTCGAGAATCAGAAATTTGCTAACTATTCAGCGTTGGCGTAAGGTCCGCTATTGCGGACCACGATGGGAGGTGGATCCTCCTATTTCTGCGGTGGTCCGCAATAACGGACCCTACAAACAACATT
>WFOZ01000210.1 GCA_015487825.1 Planctomycetaceae bacterium | reverse complement strand
TAAAATCAGTACTACTGCTGTCTATACGTTTGCAGATTGAGAACCAAGGCGAAATCATGGCACACCCCTGGCACGACGTGACTCCGGGCGAAAATCTTCCACTGGAATTTCAGACGATTGTCGAAATCCCGATGGGATCGAGTGTGAAATATGAACTCGATAAGGAAACGGGACTGCTTCGGCTTGATCGTATGCTCTATTCTGCTGTGTACTACCCTGCCAACTACGGATTTATCCCTCAAACGCTTGCAGAAGACGATGACCCGATGGATGTGCTGGTGATGTGTAAGGAACCGCTGGCTCCACTGACACTGGTGAATTCCCGAGCCATTGGCATTATGACAATGATCGATGGAGGAAAGCCGGATCACAAAATTCTGGCTGTCGCAGTTGATGACCCTGAATACAATTACATCACCGAAGCCGAAGAACTTCCACCTCACCGGTTGAATCAGCTACGGCGTTTCTTCCAGGATTATAAGCAACTTGAGGGAAAATCGGTCGAAGTCAACAAAATCCAACCGGTTGCCAGTAGCCTGCAGGTGATTGAAGATTCTCTTGAAGCGTACAGTTCCCGCAGACGTAAGGGCTTCGGGTCGTATCACCATTGAAAGAAACGACTTGTCGAATCAGATTCGCCTTGGCACGTTGGAATGTGTTTATGAGGAAGAAAGCCCTGAAATTCCGGTTTTCAGGTCGTATTCAACTGATTTTTTCGCTATGCTGCCCTGCTTCCGGAATCGTAAAGAGCGGTTTTCGGAAGAAGTTGACTATCCCGGCATGATTTCGATATTTGCAGGCTCCAGCTGAAATTGAAATTCAGCATTCCGGCCCGATTACTCTCCCCCCAAAATGCTCCACTGGCTAAAATCAGGTTGTTTCCGGGAGAAAGTTCTACCTTCGCAATTCGAAGGAGAGAAGATTGCCAGTTTATTGTCGGGTATTGAGCCGTTTTTATGTCCAGCGACCGATTTTTAGATTTACAGAATTGAGGAAGTGAATGAGTAATGCAGGGTCAGCTTCTCGGGAAGCTGGACGTATCGATTCCGAACTAATTCGCAATTTTTCGATTATCGCACATATTGACCATGGGAAAAGTACTCTGGCCGACCAGTTGCTGCTTAAAACGGGCGCAATCACGCAGCGGGAGTTTAAGGATCAGATTCTCGACGATCTTGATATCGAACGGGAACGTGGAATTACGGTCAAAGCACGCGCCGTTGCAATTCGCCACAAGCATAAAGGGAAAACGTACGAGTTGAACCTGATTGACACACCGGGGCATGTCGATTTCCATTACGAAGTCTCACGCTCTCTTGCAGCCTGCGAGGGAGCCTTACTACTGGTGGATGCCTTTCAGGGAGTCCAGGCTCAGACTGTTGCCAACACGTATGCCGCCATTGAATGCGACCTGGAAATTATCCCGGTCATCAACAAGATAGACCTCCCTGTTATCAGGGTCGATGAAGTGCTTGATGAAATTGAGACTGTTCTCGGTCTTGATGGTTCCGATGCGCTCAAAATCAGTGCCAAGGCAGGTACCGGAATTGACGATGTCTTCGAAGCAATTATTGATCGTATTCCCCCACCCAGCGGTAAAAAAGAAAATCCGCTCCAGGCACTCATTTTCGACAGCAAATACGACAGTTATCGTGGTGTCATCATTTATATTCGTCTGGTTGAGGGAGAAATTAAAAAGGGAGACAAAATTCGTTTCATGAGAACCGGCGGTGTGCAGGACGTGATTGAAGTCGGGCAGTTTTTGCCTGATATGGTCAACTGCAACTCACTCGGTCCCGGCCAGGTCGGCTACATTATTACCGGCGTCAAACAGTTGGAAGATATTAAGGTAGGCGATACCGTCACCCAGGCAGGAAATCCAGCCGCAGAACCACTCCCCGGTTACCAGGAACCACAACCGATGGTTTTCTGCGGAATGTATCCGATTGATGCAACCGATTTCGAAAAACTTCGTGATGAGCTGCAACGTATGGGGTTGAATGACGCCAGTTTCTCTTTCCAGCCGGAATCGAGCGATGCTCTCGGGTTCGGTTTTCGATGTGGCTTCCTTGGAATGCTGCACATGGAAATTATTCAACAACGGCTCGAAAAAGAATCGAACATCGATTTAATCCAGACCGCTCCGAATGTAACTTACGAACTGCTTCTTCGGGGCGGCAAAGTGATCATACTGGATAACCCGCAAGATGTCCCCGATTCAGGCAGTATCGATGAATTTCGCGAACCGATCGCCAGAGTGAATTTCATTGTGCCAACGTCAAATATCGGTGTGCTGATGCAGATGTGTGAAGACCGCCGAGGGACGTACATCAACACGGAATATCTCGGCCCGGATCGAGCACAGGTTATTTACGAACTGCCGCTGGCGGAAATCATTTACGATATGCACGACCGCCTGAAATCGGCAACGCGCGGATATGGCACAATGGACTATGAGATTATCGGATACCGGGCGGCTGATTTAGTTAAGATGGATATCCTTGTAAAATCGGTGCAGGTCGATGCCCTGGCATCGATCGTACATCGAAATGTTGCGGAAAAACGAGGGCGATCTCTCGTCAAACGTTTGAAGGAAGAAATTTCAAAACACCAATTTGAAATTCCACTGCAGGCAGCATTAGGTGGAAAAATCGTTGCTCGCGAAACAATTTCTGCACTGCGAAAAAACGTTACCGCCAAATGTTATGGCGGAGACATCACCCGGAAAAGAAAACTCTGGGCCAAGCAGAAAGAAGGAAAGAAACGCTTGAAACAATTCGGGCAGGTCGAGATCCCTCAAAAAGCATTCCTCTCGGTACTTG
>WFOZ01000209.1 GCA_015487825.1 Planctomycetaceae bacterium | reverse complement strand
TGGCAGCCGGCATGACCCATCGCGATGCAAGAATACCTGCCGTCACAGCCAGGGCTGCAAAAATAAGTGGTGGATAATTCCATTGCCTGGCACTCGGTTCTGTTTTTATCGGATCGTCCTGGCTTGAAAACAGGAAAGCCAGATAAAGCCCCAGAATCAAGATGTAGGCGGGGGCATACCAGGCAAAATCGTAGCATCCATGAACCAGAAAAACAGAAAAACTTCCTGCGATTCCGGCATAGTAAGGTGTATCAGAACGTTCCGGTTTGGCAGATCGAATTTTGAGAAACAGTGCTCTGAAAATCATTACAAACGAAGCCGCCAGCAGCAACCAGCCCGCCAGACCTGTTTCTGTGCCTATTTGCAGATAACTGTTTTCGGCATGAGTATAATTCATCCTTCCGGCATCGCTGATATGAAAGGCGGGAATGACATCTTCATGCGTTCCCAGGCCTGTCCCCAGCCAGGGGAATTGTTTCCAGGCGTTGATGTTCGAGGCCCAGATAAAGCTACGTGCATTTTTATGATCCAGCTTGCTGAGATCTCCACTGACAAGCTCTTCCGCATTTTTCTGAAAGACCTGATCACCTACAACAGAAATTCCTGCTAACGAAATGATCGCTCCCAGGGAAAGCAAAACCGGTAAGCGGCTGTCAGCCATTTTTTTGATGATAATAAAAAAGAGAGTCACACAGATTCCAACTCCGCAAAGCAGCATTCCCCCGCGAGAGGAAGTCAGCACAATTCCGATCAGGAGTGCGACGATTGCAACTCCGCCGGCAAGCAGATGCCAATCCGATTGAGATTCTGACTGCCAGGCGTCTTTTTGTGCCAGCTTTTTCACACGGCGACAGAGTGTCCATGCCAGTATCGGCCCCAGCGAAAGTGCAAGGAATCCGGCGAAGTGATTCGCGTTTGTAAATGACCCTTTCGAATAGGCTGAAGTTCCCGTATAGGGATGCTCGTAAACCCAGAAGAATTTATTATTGCTAAATACGTACTGCACAATACCGAAAACTGAATAGAAAGCAGAGAGAACTCCTGCAGAGAGGACGATGCGTCTGGCTTTCTCGCGATCTTGAAATTGTTGCACCATAATCAAAAAAAGAACGATAACGCAAACAATAGCCACCAGAGAAAGTCTCGTCTCGCGCGGGGCCAGAGAGACAAAATTCCATCTGCTGGAAAAATGAGCCGAAGGAATACTCCCGGCAGGCAAATCTTGTCCCAGGTACGATTGCAGATTGGGAGAAACCGTGTTTATCAGGCTGTCAGAAATTGGCGTTAACTGGAAGAGAAATAATCCCACAGCCAGAAGAAAAACGGGTTCCAGCCCGGTCCATTTCCAGGCGTAGTTCGAACCGAATCCCCGGCGAAGAAACCACAGACAGGCGGTCAGCGATGTCCCGAGAAGTAAAATAAACTGCCCCGATGCCGTCCGGCCGGCAAAGCAGAGCAGGACAAGCAGGATTGTCGTGTAAAGTGAAATATCGATAGTGATATCAAGGTAATCCAGCAGGCCGCGTTTCGAAGATGATCCGGAACGAAACGAAGAGCGAGACGTACCGGATGACTTATGAGATTTGCGTGACCGCTTCCTGCCTGATTGCTGGCTCCATCCAACCACAATCGCTCTCCATCAGATAAACAGATTTATCGGGCCTGTACTGAACTTTCAAAAACTATGCGGCTCTTGATTCTGACTGGTCGTCTCTTGAAAAACGCTTTCGTCGAGGTTTCTGTTGTTCAATCTGTTCCTCCTGCAACGCAGGCTCATCATGGGCATCGTGACCATAACCATAGCCGTAGCCATAACCATAACCGTAGCCATATTCTCCGTTGGAATCATCCAGACGGTTGACGACAACGCCGATCAGGTTAGCTCCGAACGACGTCAGAGATTCTGCAGCTCGAATGATCATTCGTCTGCGGTTGCGGTCTGGTCGTACCGTTAAAATGACCCCATCGACAAGGCGGCCGATTACCGCAGGGTCTGTTACCGCCAGGGCAGGTGGCGCGTCAATCAGGATTTGATCGTATTCGACTTCGGCCCAGGCAATCAGTTCTGCAAAGTTATCACTGGTTAATAATTCCACCGGATTGATAGGACGTGGTCCCGCGGGAATAACATCCAGATTCTGAAGAGGAGTGTGAACCAGGTTATCCACAACAGATACTGAAGGAGGACGCGAATCTCTTAAAATTGTAGAGAGTCCCTGTTGCCCTTTCAGGTCGAAAAGTGCTGTTAAACCGGGCCGCCGCATGTCACCGTCAATCAGTAATGTCCTTTTACCGGCCTGAGCAAAGGCAACGCCTGTGTTCGACATAACTGTAGTTTTACCGTCACTCGGCTCCGTACTTGAAACACTGATTCGGTGGCAACTTTCTCCTGCAAATTCTATCGCAGTACGCAGCGTACGGAACGCTTCAGTTTCTACACTGTTTGGTTTAGTGTGAGTAAAGATGGCATCGATTCCCGTTTCGGCGGGTAAGGGAGGAAGATCGCGAATCATTGCCAGTACCGGGGCACCAAGCTGTGCTTTAAGGTCGTCAGGAGAATGGAAACGATCATCCAGCAGGTCCAGCACAACAACACTTGCGGCTCCGAAGAATAACCCCGCGAAGATACTCATCAGCATCGTGACGGTCAATCTGGGAGAAACTGCTGCCGGATTCGGCTCTGCATGTTTGGTGATTCGTGTTCGTAAATTCGTTTGCTGATTGAGATCAAGTGTCTTGATTCGCTCACGATTCATATCGGAATCTGCCTGAAGCCTCTGCAATTCTCGCTCCGCCATCTGTATCTGAACCAGTCGCAGGTTCATGCCGGAGGCCAGTTTTTTCTCCTCGGCAAAGCGTTCGAAAATATCTTTTTCGTGCATCGCTGCATGTTCATACCTTTGTTTGGCCATTTGCAGCAGTCTTGGTCCAAGTTCTTTGGTAAGGCGATCTGAACCTGCAATTGCCTGTTGAGCACGAGAGGCAAGCCACTGTTTCATTGTTTTAATGCGTCCCTGAAGTTCGATAATTTCAGGATGATTGGGGCCAAGCTTCCCATTTAATTTATCACTGAGTCTGGATTCATCTTCAAGCATTTGTTGCTGCAGACGGGCATAGGCATAAGCATCACGAGGGTCGACTCCCATGCCCATCTTCATCAGATCGCTGGCAACTGCTGAGTTGTGCTGGCTGAGAAGCTGCTGAAGATCTTCCCCGTTTTTTATGGCACGATCAACAGAAAAATAGAATGACTGGGCATCGATGGTTTCTTTTTGTGCCTGTGCTAACGATTTATTGAGTTCAATGACTCGTTCGTTCACAACACTCAGAATATTTTCTCCGGTTCCGAGGATTGAATCGGATTTGGCTTGCAGGCTCAGTAATTCATTTTGTTTCATCTGGTATTGCTGTTGAATATTTTCCCGTTCGCGAGAAAGCAATACGAGCATTTCCTGTGAACTGTTTTTGTTTGTTTCCTGCATCAGATTAAAAAATGATTCCATTATTTTAGTAACAATAATGGCTGCTGTTTCAGGATCTTCACAGCGATAACTAACCTGGATCAGATTCGTCTGCCGGGTAGAGTTGACACTCAAACCGGCACGAATTTTGTTGATGGCAGAGCGTTTAGTCATTCCCAGAAAGGCAGTACGCTGTTGCTTGGGCAGATGTTGCAACGCCCCTTTAAGAACTTCTTCACTGACAAGAACTTTTTTGTAAGTTGGAACTTTATCCTGCAATGTCCTCTGACTTTGTTGTGCCTGATCGATGCTTCCCTCTCCGGTGTGTAGCAGGAGTAGCTCAGCACTTGATTCATATTCACGCGTTGCCGTCGTATAGTAGGCAGCTCCCAAACCTGTGGTAAGCATCAGCCAGGCCAGCATCGTCCATTTTCGCCGAGCCATCGAATTGAAAAAACGCAACACATTGGCTAGCGGATTCTGAGCATCTTCTCGATGATGTTCGTTAGGAGCGAAGTCCTGTGTCTCAGGTGCTAACATACGGGAAATTCCTGCAACCGCAGCGAAGAATATAATTAAAGGGAATCAGAAGAACCTCTGATAAAAAATCAATAGACACGGGCACTGACACCAAAGCCAATGATACGAATGGCATCGTATAGTGAAGTACTTGTTGTTCGTTCGACGGTGACAATATCACCAGGAGACAATCTCAAATCAGCCCGGCCGTTCCGCTTTGCCTTTCTGATACTCCCCTCGATCAGGATTGGTTCCCCTCCTGCCGGATTATTTCGAATGATAAAAACTTTATCTGCAAACGGGTTATTCGTTCCCGATGCCAACGCCACAGCATCAAGCAATCGTAAATCTTCAGAGATCGGGAATTCATAACGATCCGGTTTTCTCACCAGACCAAGAACATGAATTGGCTTCGGATCCCGGCGTTCGACCATAATCACGCCTCCGTCCTGAAGTTTAAGGGCATTCGGATTTTCCATCGCAGCCGAGGCAAGGTTTATTCGTACTGACGCCCCCCCCAATGTCTGCACCTGTAATTCATTGGAGGCTTGCTGGATGGCTCCACTCTTATCATCTGATTTCTCATCAGATTGCGATGCAATCATCGACCTCCCTTGAGACCTGGGACCAGTTGGGCCGGGCTGACGAATTTGGACAAAGGTTCCTGCATCTTCAGACAAACTGCCGGCTGCAACAATGGCCTGGAGGACATCTGATTGATTGGCTCGTAATTCATAAGTGCCCGGTTCTTCGACGGCTCCCAGAATCGTAATCCGATTCACTTTAGGACGCTTCATGGTGACTGTGACATGAGGTGAACGGTAAAGCCCTTTTTCAACACAAACTCCCACAATAATCGCCTCGGCTTCTTCAAGGTCTGTTCCCTTAAGCCGCACAGGACCAATAATTGGCAGCTGTGCCATTCCATTTTCAGATACACGAACCGGGAATGTCGCAGTATCGTCTGCAGAAAGACCTGCAGAAATGGTGACTTCAATTACATCGCCTTCGCCGATTAAGTCGGTTGAAGTAGTCGAAGTTGCCATTTTCGTCAGGTCAAGTGTTTGTGCATTGGTCAATGGCGGTGCCTGCAAATGCATCGGCAGTTTATCAGCTTTGAAAGACTTCGTACTCGAACAACCCGTCAGCAGGCAGGCAGAAAGTAATAACAGCGAAATAATAGTTCGAGCTGGAATAACGTAATTATTTCTATGGCCAGAGACGCGCACCCAACAACACAGAGTGTCGGTCAGTCTGCAACTCTGCTGATGATTTTGTCTCATGTCCATGTTGTTAAAACGTCTTGAAGATTGAAACGAGGCGCGGTGAGAGTTGCCGAAAAATAGTTCTACCGTTTTACGCTGGAATTGACAGAAAAAGATTTCGAAGGAACTTCTACCAATTCAAAAAGGACACAGGGATTCCGTCTGTTTTGTTTGAGTTTGCCAAATTAAAGACAGACAGAAGTTTTTCGCTGCGATCAATAGTTTTCTGAATTTATGGAGTTTCCTTCAAAACGACTATCGGGGAATCCCACAATGTATATCTGGAACAATCCCCCTGTAGGGTGAGAGGAATACGTGCGGAATCTAACGTGCATCTTTGAAATGAGTCAATACCGGCTCAATCTTCCAGGCTACTTCTTTAGTGAAATAGTAATGAAACCACAAGAATTGTAATTATTGCAATTTCGGTCGGAGCCAAGCGGTTAGAAGCAGAGGAAGCAGAACAAGATTTCCGATCAAACCACCCAGCATCGCGATACTGACCAGAATGCCGAAATAGACCAAAGGCACAAATTCAGACAGTGCCAACACGCTGAAACCGCAAATCAGTGCGAGATTCGCAAACAGTAATGCCAAACCGACCTGGCTTTGTGTCAAACGCAGCGATTCGTGATGTCCGAGCCCACTTTTTATCCCTTTTTGATAAGCAGAGAGGTAGTGAATACTGGAGTCAACTGTTAGTCCCAGCGAAACAGAAGCGATCATCGCAGTCCCTATATTCACCAAAGAACCGATCCACCCCAGAGTTCCAATCAGCAAAATAATCGGGAACAGATTCGGTATCAGCGAAATCAAGCCGAGTTTCCAATCTCGAAAAGCGAGCGTCATCATCAGGAAAATACCGACCGCTGCAATCCCGAAACTGACAAGCTGATCTTCCAGCAAGCTCAATATAATATTCGCCAGCAAAACGTATAAACCGGTGCTGTGTGCATCGGAAAAATGTTTTTTTGCCAGCGCGGTCACTTCTTCGATAAGCCTCAACTTCAACTCGGCTGGTTGTCGCTCATAGGCTCGCAGCACAATTCGCATCTGTTGATGTTCTTTGTTAAGCAAGCCCGGTTCGAATTCAGGCTGCATTTTCGCCAGCAGTTTCAATTTTGCTCCGTCGGACCGTGCCGCAATATTTGGGATGAAATCGAGTCCATCCGTAATCGCAATCACCTTGGTGACTGCAAACTGCCCTTCCACGCGGAGGTTTCTCAGTTCTTCTGTCAGTTTTCGTAATTTACGGTAATTTTCTTCTGTTTGGTCCATTTGAATTGAGAAACCAATTTCATAATTCCCTGCTCCTCCCAAATGCGATTCCACAAAGTTAAGTGATTTCACGATTGGGCTCTCATCGCGAAAATTCCGACTGAAATCTGTTTCAACCTGTAAAAATGCCAGTCCGCTTAAGCCGAACACTCCCAGTAAAATCGCGGTGAAGCCAACAAGCCGGGGAAAACGAAACACCAGATTTACCAGATGCAGTAAGCCCTGCGTGACTCTTTTTTCCCAGCGAGATTCTTTTGGATCGATGTCAAAACGTCCTAAAAGTACTCCCGCGGGAACAATTGCCAGGACGGCAACAAACACCATACCGGTGCCGATGGTCATCATCAAACCAAAGCTTTGGACGGGGACGATTCGGCTCGATAGCAAAGCGGCAAAACCAACCGCAGTTGTGCCACATGTCCACGCAATCGGTGAGAGCAATTCACGAAATGTTTTGTATAACGCGGTCTGACGTTCTTCTTTAGCACGCAGTTCACGAAAATTGACCGTGATGTGCATCACAGTCGCGATTCCGATAATTGTCACCAGCGAATTCAGCATCGAACTAACCATGCTCAACTGTAAGCCGGAAAGAACTAGAAAAGCCCGCGTCCAGATAAGAGCCACATGCACCACGAGTAGTGGGAGTATCATCCAGCGTAAACTGCGAAACAGAATAAATATCACCAGCAGCAACACCGCGGAAGAGGCAATCCCGAGAACCGTCCCGTCTCGTTCGACAATCCGAAACATATCATGAACCTGAACCGCTTCCCCGACCACAAACGCTTGCGGAGAATGCGAATCAGCCAGCTTGCGAATCGCGGCAAAGGTTTGCGATTGCGGAACCGATGCAGTACCTTTCGGTTCCATGCGTAGCACAATCGCAGTTGTATCCCGTTTTTTATTGACGAGCATTCCCTCAGCAAATTCCAATGCTTTCTCACGGACCGAGCGAATCTTCAAATACATTCTGCCGGCCCAGCCCATTCCTTCGGGACGCAAAATCGCGGTAAGAGTTTGCGTACTTTCAGGACGTATCCCCGGAACTTTGCTTAACTGATTAGCAAACACGTCAATCTGATCCAGTGTCTCAGCTTTCAGTAGATCAGACTGTTTCCAGGCGACAAGAATGAATTCATCACCGCCGTACAGCTTCTGACTTTCCATGTAATCGAGCAGTAACGGATTATCCGGCGCGAACAGAGATTCAACCGATTCATCCAGCGTTAAGCGATTTGCGACCGGAATCGCAAGCACGGTGATTAACAAGGCAAAGAAAAAAATAAGTGTTCGAAAACGCAACAACCAACCGAGCCAATCTCCACGATCCACCTCTATCACTTCCTGCGATGTTGTTGCGGAATCGGATTGAGAAGGGTGATCAGTCATTAGCCGGCATATTCAGAGTTGTGCAAAAACAGTTTTACTTTTTTACCTGTCGAACCACTTCATTCATAATCATCTCTTCCAATGCCGGGGCCCAGACGGTGGGCATACCGTAGTAAATCATCGACCGGTCCCCTTCGTATCCCCCTTCCGAAAGAACCCGACGAGACGGAATGTAACACATTACATCATTACAGTACCCGGCTACCCACATGTGTGGATGATCCAGATCAGCTTTAATCCGATTGGAATAATCAACAACCACTTCGCCTCCCAAAGTCACAATCGCCAAATTTCCCAACTTCAACGTTTGCACGGGGTAAGGATAAGTTGGCGAAAGCGAACCGTTTTTATCCCATTCCTCAAGCAGTTTTTTTGCTCGCCCAACAAGATATCTATTACTCGAAGCCAATTCTTTTTCGATTTCTTTGCGAGACGGTAATTGAGAGAAGGGAAGGTCTAACTCTC
>WFOZ01000208.1 GCA_015487825.1 Planctomycetaceae bacterium | reverse complement strand
TCTTTCCGATGCCCAGGAAATGCTCAAGATGCAAAATTTGATCAACGGAATCTGGGCGCTCGAATGTCATTGTGCAGGAGATCGAATCTCGCAAATCCGGGCAGAGATCACAAAGATTCTTCCGGGAACACAGGTGATCGAAAGAGGCACCAAAGCGCTCGCCCGGGCAGAAGCACGTGACACCGCGAAGAAGGCGGCTTTGGCAGCCAAGAAACGTGAAGAGGAAAACCGAGCCGAGTTGAAACAGAAGCAGGAAAAATTCTCGGCTCTGTTTGTGCCGTTGGTGATTCTTGGGAGCGGAATCTGGATCGGTTTTCTGATGTTCGCAAATGTGCGTCAACGCAAAAGTGAAATCGGAATATTGCGAGCGATCGGCGTGCAATCGATGCAAATTCTGATGCTCTTTCTCGGCAAGGCGATTCTGATCGGATTATTGGGAGCGGGCATCGGTTACTTAATCGGTTTTTATGGCGGCATCTCCTGGGGTGAACTGCCGGTCAATTCAGAAACGTCATCGCAACTCTTTTCGCTGGATGTGTTGTTGATTTCGTTCGTACTTGCCGTTTTGCTCTCCAGCATTGCCAGTTGGATTCCCGCAATGCTGGCTGCCCAGCAAGACCCCGCAGACATTTTACAAGAGGAATAATCGCAACAGATGCGTCTTGAAATATCAAATGTGACCAAAACATACCATTCCTCCAAAGGGGATGTGACCGCGGTCGATCAGATCTCTTTGAACGTCGAAGCGAATCAATTCGCAGCGGTGCGCGGACCGAGTGGTTGTGGTAAATCGACCCTGCTTTTAATCGCGGGCGGCTTGCTCGCACCTGATTCTGGCAGTATTCAAATCGAAGGACAGAATCCTTACGACTTGAACGCCAATGCCCGCGCCAAATTTCGGGCAGAGAATATCGGCTTTGTCTTTCAGCAATTTCACCTGATTCCGTATTTGAATGTACTCGATAATGTTCTGGCTCCCGCGATTGCATTGAAAGGGAAAGATACCGAGCAGCGCGCCCAGCAATTGTTGAAAAAGTTCGGCCTGGAACACCGCATGCACCACGTTCCCGCCCAGTTAAGTTCCGGCGAACGACAACGAACAGCGTTAGCCCGTGCGTTGTTGAATGAACCCAAATTACTTCTCGCAGACGAACCAACCGGCAACCTGGATCGCGAAAACGCAGACGCGGTTTTGGCACACATGAAAGAATTCGCCACCGCCGGCGGAGCCGTCCTGCTCGTCACCCACGACGAACACGCCGTCGAAGCAGCCGACGTCGTTCACACCATCGACACCGGCAAACTCGTCACGGCATAATGATTAACAATTAACCGTAGGATGGCGTGCTTGCACCCATCTTCGCGTGCCGTTTAGGGTTCCATTGATTTCAATTCAACAATTTACCAAAACGTCATCCATTAAGAATATGATATGTCAGCATCATTGCCATCCAATACTACAAAAATGGCATGTTGGTCGAGCGATATAAATAACGGCAGTAATCATTTCATGGAGACCACATTTGATGGGTGCAAGCACGCCATCCTACGGTTCCGAACCACTGTTCCTTGCGAAACGTTGCTCTCATCGTTGTGATTTCATCACCTGAGCAAGTTTGTCTATTTGAGATTTCCAGGATTGCAAATCCTGCTCGGATAATTCATTACCGCGGAAACGTGCCTGATAATAGGCGTTAGTCAGAGCATCGGGGAGGTATTCCAGCGATACAGATGCCAGTTGCATTCCAAAGCGTTGCTGAAAAATATGCGCAAATTCACGTGCAGTCTGTTCCGGTTGCTTTCTTAAACCGTTCCTGGCGGACAGGTCAAGAAATTGCCGAAAGAAGAACAACATTTTTTTCTGATGCCGGATCGAAGAGCGTCCTGGCATCCATTTATGCAATAAGTGAATAATTCGCCCTCGGTACAAAAAGAGAATAAACAACAATACGGGCATAATTATTGGCAGGAAAATAATCAGAATTGAAAGAAAGAAGCGGAGGCCCCCTGAATTTTTCTTTCCCATCAGGTCTTGCATCAAAGGAGTATTGCTTAGGTCTTTTGCCCGCTGGTAAACGGATTTTGACTGTTTTCTGAGTGGGGCATAAATATTTTCCTCTTGCCATGCCATGGAAATTCCCTGCACATAAGACTGCCATAAGGAAGACAATTTACCCTGAATGGCTTCCCAGGAAAATGCAGACATTGAAAAAAAAGACTGTGGCATGGCATTGGATGGGGGAGTTGCATCAATAACCAACCAGCGACCATCGACAAATGCTTCAGTCCAGGCATGTGCGTGGCGTTGTTCGACCAGAAGACGTTCCGTTTTTTCATCCCACCGCCCCGCAGAGAATCCGGTGACCAGACGAGCGGGTACACCAGTGGCACGAAGCATCAGTGTTAAGGCTGAGGCAAAGTATTCGCAGTGACCAGCTTTCCTGTTAAACAGAAAATCCTCAACCGGGTCAATTGACGGATCAGTAATAGAAAGATCCAGTGTATAACTGAAATTGCCGGAATTTCGAAGGTAATCCCGCAACACTCGCACCCGCTCCACGGGAGACAGGTTATCCTCTTTTTTGCTGCATAATTCTTTTGCAACGGTCACTAAACGGGGAAGCTGCGAGCGATCAATCTCCAGTAATGATCTTAAATAAACATCGTATGTTAAAACTCGCGATGGGCTCAGCGGAGTTTGATAGGTAAAACGTGAAAAATCTGTCCGAAGCTCAGAACCTTCCTGACCTTTCTGGTACTCCGATTCTACTGAAGCTGATATTGTGTTCAATACTTTTTGGAACCCCAGCTTGTCATGCCTGCGAATAAATCTCGTATCAGTAATGTAAACGCGGTCATCACGTTGCTTAATCACTGGAAATCCTGAAGGGTCAGAGTGTTCTGCGGGGACACTGATTGTTTCATACCGAATAGTTCTCGTTAAAAACTGTGTCTGACCTGAGAATGAAAATTTTCCGGTTAAAGAATTCTGTGGAATCCTGCTGGACGAGAAGTTCTGGTTCTGCAACCTCCCCAATTCAACCGGAAAACAGACAAACAGAGTATCGCAACCAACGGGCTCCAGCTCATAGGTTTGTCGAATGGCATTGCGGCTTACCGAATTGCTTGCGGTTTGCATCGCATAGCCAAGAAAACGTTCGCCAGCAGACCAGCTGCCCCTTTTATAAATCCCTAATGCTGACCCCCGAAACAAAAGGTTCGGAAGTTTCAAACGGTCAGCAACCTCTTCGGCATGAAGAATTTTATCCGTTTCATTTTCAAAGAACTGCACTCGCATTACCGGAGTACTGCTTTGAAGAATTTCTCCGATGTCTCCCAATTTCACTTCTGATGTGAAACCTGAAACCGCCTTCCCGTAAGGGAGTGCTTCGGTTCTTTCATCTGCCCCCGAAGGAAATTTCCAGTTCCCCATAATTACTCGCGGAGTAATCAGGAATAGTCCTACACCGACGAGCATGGAGGCAATTGAAATAAAACTGACAACTCCCAGAAAGCGAATTCCAAGCCATCGTTCAGAAGGATCGATATGAAACCCACCACGAACTTTACTGGCGATAGGTCCAACAGGTTGACTCACAGTCGAAACGGCAGCAGGTTTTTGTAGAGAATCAGCAGGCAAGGTGGCTGTGGTTTGTCGAGGTGATTTTCGTAAACTTGATGTGCCGCGATATGTCGTAAACAGCGTTAATGCCGCGATGCCGAGAAACAGGTAAGACAGAATTGCCAAGCCAAACAAAAAAGAGTTGGTCAGACTTGCCGCAATAGACATATTAAGAACAGAGAGTGCAAGCAACCACCAGTATTGTTGGTTTTGTTTTTTGACGAGCAGCACAATCCATGTAAAGTAAGCCAGCAGGTGGGAAGCCGAGAGAATTCTCATCTCAACATTTACACTCCCCTGTCGGAATTCCAGAAAGGCAATGAGCAGCGCAGCCAAACCAAGAATGTTGGTCCCAAGACTTTCGGTTTTTAATACAGGGTGAGCATCGAGGTAGAAATAAACCAATGCGATAAGAGGCAGCGTAAGCAGATGAGGGAACAGATTCCCTTCAGCCAGACCTATCGCCACCGAGGACAACGCCAGCAGAAGATACATACTTATACGAAACAGGAGTTCGATTCGATCAATCATAACGGTCGGCTTAATACCCTGGCACGGTTGGTTTTTATTGATAGTCGCAACCGTAGCCAGGTTTTATTATTGAAGATATGCGCAACACGCAAAGAACTTAACCGATGAAGTCATACAAAGAAAAGCTGAGAAGTGTAACGACACCAGTTCATTCTAAGCACTCGCGGCCACAAAGCCAATGTGTAATCAACTTATTGGGGCTCTCAAGGTAAGCAACTCCCACTATATTCTGGATGATTAAGTCTATAATTCTATGAGTCGTGTCTTTGTTACATGCCGGAACCGAAATTTGTAAAACTTAATTAATCAATCTGCTGCGATCATCTTTTTGCTCATTTTACTTTTCAGGAGATTGAGTATTCAGGGCCCGGATTCGCTTGGGGCGTTAATCACAATAATCACACCTGAGAGGTTCTGCTCAAACTGCCTGATTGGCAGGGTTACGTCTTGACAATCAAGGCATTGCTGATATGTTTTATCATTGGGGGGAGACTGACAGGTGGTAGAATTTGTGTGATTTTCCAGTTGGCGCTCCCTTTCTCTTTGCGAATCTGCTGACTTCTTTTAATCAGGTTACAGGTTCGTCCTACATTCAGGTCGGTCGCGGGGCATCCGTTCTGCGGCTCACACCTATTACAAAAGTCTGCAAAGACTCCTCGCCACGGTGAACAGGAAGATTACCATGACATCTCGTTCTTGCCTTTTTACTTCAGAAAAGAATTCTTTGACTCGCGCAGCGATTTTTAGATTTTCGTTACTGGTTGCGGCTTGCAGTCTATTGTCTCTCTCAGGATTTTCAGCTTTGGACGCAGCTGAACCTGTCGGGAAAAACTCGGTAACGATTGCAGAATTGAATATCGAACCGGTCCTCTCCGATGATGAATCCGGCGCGGTGGTACTGCGCGGCAGAGATGATCGCAGGCAGTTGGAAGCAACTGCAACAATGCGTGACGGTCACCTGATTGACTACACAAGAGATGTTGCGTGGCGCATAGAACCGGCAGAACTGGCGGAAGTTGATTCGACGGGATTGATCGTTCCGAAAAAAAATGGGGATGGAATAATTGCCATCAAAACAGTGTTGGGAGTCGAAGTAAAGCGTCCACTGAAAGTAACGGCAATGGATGTTGATCAGCCGATCAATTTCAAGCATCAGATTTCTCCCATTTTTACGAAGCTGGGTTGCAACGGCGGTGGTTGTCACGGAAAAGCAAGTGGGCAGAACGGCTTCCGTCTTTCACTGCTCGGATTTTATCCCGCTGATGATTATGAATTTCTTGTCATGGAAAGCCGGGGGCGACGGCTGTTTCCCGCTGCACCGGAAGAAAGTCTGCTTTTAACAAAAGGAGCCGGGATTGTTCCGCATGGTGGAGGTAGTCCATTAAGTGTCGATAGTGACGAATACCGTATGTTATATCGCTGGATTGCTCAGGGAATGCCTTTTGGCAGTAACGACGATCCGGTTGTTACAAAAATCACCTGCTACCCCGAACAACGTATTATGGGAGTTGATGTCTCTCAACAGATTACAGTTGTTGCAACTTACAGCGATGGTCATACCGAAGATGTCACACGAATGGCCTTGTATGAACCTAACGAAGCTGAAATGGCAGAGGTGGAAGAGACAGGACTCGTCACGAGTGGGCAGTTAACAGGCGAAGTTTCAATTATGGCTCGCTACCAGTCGCAAGTTGCAACCTTCCGCGCTTCAATACCTCTTGGCGCAGATACAAGCAATTTGCCTGCGGAAAAAAACCTGATAGATAAGGCTGTTTTCGGTAACTTGCGAAAACTGGGAATTCCAGCTTCCGAAACATGCGACGATGCTACTTTTATCAGGCGGGTTTACGTCGATATCACCGGTTCGCTTCCCACTGCTGAAGAAGCTCGCGAATTCCTGGAACAGACAGATCCTCAAAAACGTGCCAAGCTGATTGATCAGCTTCTTGATTCTCCTGAGTACGCCAGTTTCTTCGCAAATAAGTGGAGTATGATTTTACGAAATCGTAAAACAAAAACCGAAGACCTGCACGGCGTCTACGCTTTCTATCAATGGATCTGGAACAACCTGTACGACAACAAGCCTTATGACCAGATGGTGCGGGAAATTATCACAGCCTCGGGAAGTATCGATCAGAACCCGCCCGTGGCGTGGTATCGGGAAGTTGCGACCAGTGAGGCACTGGTTGAAGATACGGCTCAGTTGTTTTTAGGATTACGAATTCAATGTGCCCGTTGCCATCATCACCCGTTTGAAAAATGGAGCATGAATGATTACTACGGTATGGCGGCTTTCTTTGCACGTGTTGGAAAGAAAAATCAGGTTGGCAATGTAAACGCCAAAGGGCGAGACAAACGAGTCTTCCACAACGTAGGTGTTGCAACGGCTCGCAATCCAAAGACCGGCGGCAATGTGGTTCCAACCGCATTGGGAGCCAAACCGGAAACATTAACACCGTATCAGGATCCAAGAGTCGCATTAGCCAGGTGGATGTCACAGCCGGACAATAAATTCCTGGCCCCCACGCTGGTAAATCGTTACTGGAAACACTTCTTCGGGCGAGGAATTGTCGATCCGGAAGATGATATGCGGGCCACAAATCCTCCTGCCAATCCTGAATTACTCGATGCTCTTTCCAAACATTTCGTGCAATCCGGCTTCGACATGAAAGGACTGGTAAGGCTTATCTGTAACTCTTCAACTTACCAGCTTTCTGCAATGCCTAATGAGTACAATCTAAAAGACAAACAGAGTTTTTCTCGTTACTACCCTAAACGACTCTCAGCAGAAGTTTTGTACGATGCCCTGCATCAAATTACAGGTAATACGCAAAGTCTGAACGGAATACCGCGAGGTTTCTCTGCCACTCAGCTTCGAGATGTCAGCAATGTTCCTTATTTCCTCAAGGTATTTGGGCAGCCTCAGGGAGAAACGGCCTGCGAATGTGAACGCTCTGAGGATGCCTCGTTGGCTCAGTCTTTGCATCTGTTAAACAGCCAGGATGTGCAGGGGAAAATTTCTTCCGGAAGTGGGCGAGCAGCGAAACTTGCTGCAGATAAAAATCGATCTGATGAAGATAAAATTAACGAACTGTATCTATGGGCTTTCTCCCGTAAACCTGAAAAGAGTGAACTTGAAACAGCAATTAAATACATTTCTCGAGAGGGAGCAGATGTTAAAGCCAGCTACGAAGATATTGTGTGGGCATTGCTGAATTCCAAGGAGTTCCTCTTTAACCACTGATGCTGCCTGAGCAAACCTCTATGAAAAAAGAGAGATGTTTATAAATCGATCAATATAAAAAAATACCTGAATAAAAAAGTAGAGACCGCTGGACAGACTGTACTGACTTGTTTCAAACAGTCTTAATCGTCCACGCGGCGTTTCCTGCAGATATTCCTACCCCGATTGCATTGTACATTCCTTGAAAAGAGAAGCTCATGAAGTTTCGTCCCACCTGTTTTCTGTTAAAGGCAATGATTCCTTGCCTGGTGATGCTAATTGTTCCTGCATCCTGTATCCGGGCGCAACTTCCTGTTGCGCAGTTGCGTTCCATTTTTCCTGCAGGTGGACAAGCCGGACAAACAGTAACCATTGGTATTGTTGAAGGAACTGATCTGGACGAAATCAGTCATCTCATTTTCAATCATCCGGGAATTCAGCTTCAGGGGAAACCTGATCCATTAACTAATCCGAAAAGCTTTACGGTTAAAATCGCAGCGGATGTTCCGGCTGGATATTATGCGATGCGTGTCCAAAGCCGATACGGAGTAAGCAACCCAAGAATGTTCCGTGTCGATGCTTACCCTGCAAAAGTAGTTCAGGAGGCAGAACTGGTAAAACTTTCGCCCATGGCCTGTGAAGTCAACTCTGTCGTTTACAGCCGGTGTGAAGCCCGTGGCGATATTGACGAATTTACTTACAATCTGGAAGCAAACAAAAAGTACGAAGTCAGGCTGGATTCTCTCTCTCTCGATTCATTAATGCTTCCGGTACTCGAAATTTATCAGCCCGATGGGCATCGCATCATTTATAGCAGGCAAGTTGAACGAAAAGATCCTCACGTGATTTTTTTGTCTAACAACGCAGGAAGCTATCGCATCAAAGTTTACGACTTTATGTTTCGGGGTGCCGCCAGTTATGCTTACCGGTTGAGTCTTTCGAACAGTATTGTCCCTGACAGTTTCGAGCCTCCTGTGTTGCAACAGGCGAATCAACAAACTGTGAAAGGGCTCTATCTGCAATCAGATGCTGCACCGCAAATCGTTACTTCAGACTATAATCTGCAGCCTTATCCGATCCAGGCATCTTCCGCACTGCCAGGTTTTATTTCACCAAGGCAATCATTGAATCGTTTCCTGATTGCCAAAATCCCTGCAGTCAACCTTGGAGATTCCTTGCTCTCGATTCCATTGGCCGAGCAGCCATTAATTGCAGAGCACGAGCCCAATAACACCAACGAGCAGACTCAGAGCGTGACTGTACCCTGTGAAATTTATGGACGATTTCTGGAGCCGGGAGATATTGATCAATTCTCGTTTCAGGCTAAAAAGGGGACAGAACTCTGGTTGCAGATATTTTCTGAACGCGATGGCCAGTCTCTCGATCCGTTCATCAAACTGGAGCAGATTACCGTTGATGCCAAAGGGGCACAGGCAATCAAACCAATAGCTGTTCCTGATGATATCAAGACAAATCTTTATCCAAATGTGTTCGATACGCTCACCGACGATATCGACTACCTGTTGAAAGTTCCTGCCGATGCAACGTATCGGATAAGTGTCACAAACCGGTTTCACCTCAATCGAAATAAACGCCTCGATTATTACCGTTTGCGAATTTCACCTCCCAAACCATCTTTCCAGGCGGTTGCAATGTTGCTCCCCAATGTGAGTGGTGCGCTGACTGCCGATACGCCTTCAGGCTGTGTTCTTCGTCAGGGGGGAACTGCAGCATTCAAGGTTTTGATTAATCGTGTTCAAGGGTTTTCAGAACCGGTACGAATAGAAGCGACTCAAACTCCCCCCGGCGTCACGATAAATCCGATTATTATTCCTGCTGGCGCCACTACCGGAGAGATTATTCTTCGAGCAACAGCGGACGCCCCTGTCGGGTTTGCAGATATAAATTTTCTGGCCAGGGCTGTTAATGCCAATAATCCCGATCAAATTCTACCTCAGTACAAGAGTGTCAATGTTACTGCAGCGACTGTTACATGGAAGGCACAGCCGACCAGCCCAGCCATCTCGCGACTGGGGCATTCTCTGGTTGTTTCGATTGTTGCTGAACAACTTTCCGCAGAAGTACGCCCGACTGCCCATCCGATGGTTTTTCATGTTTCTCAGTCAGAGCAACTCTGGCAGCCGCTGGAAATTGTTCGCCGCAATGGATTCGCTGACAAAGTGATCATCAAGGCTGAAGGGATCGATAAGAAATCTAAAATTGACATTGTTGCAGGCGAAATCCCCAAAGATCAGAATCTTGCCAAAGTCCGTTTTTCTTTCAAAGCGGATGCAAAAACCGGCTGGCATGTCTGTCGATTAAAATCGGAATCACAATTCAATTATGTACGTAACCCGCAACTCCTTGCGAAAAAAGAACAGGAACATAAAAAGATTGAGGCTGATCAGGCTGCTAAAACCAAAGCTCTCGATATTGCCAAAAAGCAGCAGGCTGATAAAACTAAATTGTTAACGGAAGCAAATAAGGTTGCTGCACTGGATAAAAAGAAGCAGCAGGACTTGGCCAAACGAATCGATACTCAAAAAAAATCGCTCGCTAAATTAAAAGATGATCTATCAAAAAGTGCAAACGAGGAACAGAAAACTGCCCGGCAGAAGCTGGTTGACGCAAAGACAGCTGAGTTAACTAAGCTGGCAAAGGGACTGGAAACGGCACAGGCTGCCATTAAAATTTCATCGCAAAAAGTTATCACCCTGCCTGCCGAGTTAAAAAACGCTCAGGATACAGTGAAGAAAACCAGTGCTGAATTTGAAGCAGTAAAGAAATCGCTTGCAGCATCAAAAAAAACGCTTGACCAGGTTCGTAAAGCACAAGCAGCCAAGAAAGTTAAGTACGAGGAAATAGAAGATCGGCTCGTATTTTATGTGCACTCTGCTCCAATGACAATAAGTTTGAAATCACCTGCAGAAGTCTCTTTGGCGAAGGGAAAAACAACTGAAATCAAAATTGAACTGGCTCGAAAAGATAAAGTCACCGGTATGGTCGCGGTTTCTCTGAGCGTCCCTCCGGGGGTGACTGGATTGAGTGCCGGGCCATTGATGCTAATGCCGGATCAGAAATCAGCCGTGATTACCGTTTCAGCAGCGGCTGATGCGACTGCCGGAAAACATCAGTATTGTACAATCCGCGGAACAATCATGCATGAGTCCCAGCAACTAAGTGTTGATGTTCCAATAACAATTACCGTTCCATAACAACAAGACATAGGCGAAAGGTTCTTATCACCAAATTGCTGCACTCTGGTGGCAGATGATTTATCCCACAAAAAAAGAGGGATCGACACAGAGTGCTGTTGCAATGGTGAAATGATTTCCTGTTTGCTGATTATTTTTTTCTGGCACCGTTTGGCCTGCTGATTGATCCCTGCCCGCGTAAGATGAAAATTTCAATTATGAATAAATACATTACCTGTCTGATTACCCTGTTCGTTATTTCTTCGGTATCTTCAGTCACGCAAGCTGATGAACAACCGATTGCTCCGATTGAAGTAAAGCTGGAACGCAAA
The DNA here is from genome assembly GCA_015487825.1 of Planctomycetaceae bacterium. Lineage (GTDB taxonomy): Bacteria > Planctomycetota > Planctomycetia > Planctomycetales > Planctomycetaceae > Rubinisphaera. The sequence goes on along the minus strand of WFOZ01000208.1, from coordinate 4,198 downwards.
ATCAGTTATGCTCAGGATATTGTTCCCATTTTGAAAAAAAACTGCATTGCCTGCCATAATGCTAAGACCAGAGAGGGTGAATTAAGCCTGGAATCTCCGGACTCAATGCGTGCAGGTGGCGACAGTGGCCCTTCAATCATCAACGGAAAACCGGATGACAGTTTTTTGTATCTGGTCGCAGCTCGCATTGAAGAACCGGTAATGCCCCCGTTGCCCAACAAAATGAATGCTCACAAACTGAGTGGTCAGGACGTCTGGAAGCTGCGTCGATGGATTGAACAAGGCGCAACAGGAAAGGCATCCACCGGTAAAACTCCACTGAAATGGGTCGGTCCTGCTGCGAACCTTCATCCAATTTACTCTCTCGCTTTGACACCTCGCGAAGATTTTGTGGTCAGCGGAATCGGCAACCGAATTGAGATTATTTCTCTGACCGACATAAATAATCGCCAGCAATTGATCGATCCGGAACTAAAAAAATATGCACATCGCGATTTTGTAAATGCAGTCACTGTTGATCCTTCCGGGAAATACATTGCCTCAGCAGGATATCGAATTGTGAAAATCTGGGAACGCTCTGAGCCTCGGATGCTGAACTCAGTATCGGCTGGAACAGCAATCCTGGCTGCATCAACTTCCATTAATAATCAATTCTATTGCCTGGTGAATCAAACGGGCAAAGTAATTATTGGCGGCGAGAAACCGGGAGCGACATGGGACTCTGGACTCAAGCAAGTATCAGCAGTCTCAGTAGATGAGCAAGGGAAAAAAGTGGCTCTGGCTACAGGGAATGAAATTCGTATTATCGATATTCCCAGTAAAGAAACAGTCAGCGTTGCTGTTGCGGGCCCTGTGCAAAGTCTTTTGCTCTGGGACAATAAAATTATTGCCGGGCATGCCGATGGAGTGATTCGCATTTGGCATCGCCCCAAAGGTGCACCGACTTATGTAGCTGAAGGGACAGAACTGAAAAAACATAAATCTGCAGTCACCAGAGTGAAGTTCATCGATGGGACGGCCCCCGGTCTGGTCTCTCTTTCAGTAAATGGAGTTGTGACGCAATGGGATTTAACATCCAAAAGTCTGATAAAAGATTGGTCTGTTGGTGCTGATGTGAAATCATTTGCGTTATCGCCGGATCGTAAACGACTGATAAGTATTCATCAAACAGGTCGCGTGGTTGTCTGGAACGAGCAGAAGAAAGTGGAGCGGGAATTCAAAAACCCTGCAGCTTTGTTACAGCAAGTGAAGACAGCAGAGGAAAATGTTGCCATTGCCAAATCTCTTTCTACTAATACACAAACATTACTCAAAGCAGCAGAGAAAAATGTCACGGACCGTAAAGCCGCTTTGGAAAAAGCGAAAAAAGCCATTGCTGAAATAACCAAAGCTTTCGAAGCAAGTAAAAAGCCTCTCGCTGATGCAAAATCTGCATTAGATACCGTCAAAAAAGAAATAGCAGCAGCAGCCAAGCAAACACCTGAATTAAAGAAAAAGATTGATGCTGCCCAAAAAGTATTTGACGAAAAACAAAAAGCATTCACCGACGTTCAAGAGAAGGAAAAACGGGCAAAACGAACAATTAGTCTTGAAACAGCTTCTCTCAAAAAAGGAGAAACCGAGCAGGTAGAGGCCCAAAAAAAAGCCGATCAGTCTGCTGCTGTTTTGAAAACTACTGAAGCTACTCTTGCGGCTCTTAAAACAGAGGTAGGGAAAAACAGTCTCAAAGCGGTTGGTGCCCGGTTTGTTGATACCGAGCGTCTACAGATTGTGACCCAACTGGGACATCTGGAAGACTGGAATTTATCAACCGGTCAACCATTGAATTCCAAAAGCCTTCCGGAATTAAAGAATTGTGTTCAGATTCTTCCGTTAGCACAAAAACGTGTTTGCTTTGTTGCCCAAGACGGAAATGCTGGATTGTACGATATGACTATTTCCTGGAAGTTACGCTCACGACTGGGCTCGGCTGATGGAAACCTGGCTGTCACTGACAGCCGGTTCGTGAATCGTATAACTTCCTTGTCATTTTCTCCTGATGGAAAGCAGCTGGCAACAGGTGGTGGTGATCCTTCGCGTGATGGCGAGCTAATGATATGGGACTGGAAAGCAGGTAAACTGATCCGTCAGATTCCCCAGGCACATAGCGATGTTGTTCTGAGCGTCAGTTATTCCCGTGATGGTAAGCAGTTGCTGACAGGTTCTGCCGATAAATTCGTGAAGATATTTGATGTTGCAACCGGAAAGTTATCCCGTTCTTTTGAAGGGCATACTGAACATGTTCTAAGTGTTGCCTGGGCTGCAGATGGATTGAGCGTTGCCTCTGCCAGCGCAGACAAGACGATCAAAATCTGGGATACACAGAATGGTTCTCAAAAAAGGACGATCAGTAATTTTGGCAAGCAGGTTACCGACCTGAAATACATCGGAACGAGTGACAATCTGGCTAGCAGTTGTGGTGACAAAATTGTGCGTCTTTACCAGGCAGGCAACGGCCGTAATTACCGAAATTTCAGCGGTGCAGAAAACTACCTCTACTGTGTTGCCGTAACACGGGGAGAAGAGCTGGTGATTGGGGCTGGTCAAAATGGCGTCGTGCGGATCTGGGATGGCAAAAAAGGAAGTATTCGACATTCCATCAAACCGGTCGAGTGACTTTTTATTGTCTTGCAGTTAAGAAAGAATTCTGTAAGTTCAAAAAACTTTAATGGATACAAAGAGGAAATTTCCATCTTTTTTCAGAAAGGTATGTTGGGACTTTACAGGCGGAAATACAAAAAGCTTTAGACGCCCAAAGTTCGGACGTCTAAAGCTTTTTTATATACAACTCAAAAAACTTACGTAAGCCAGCTGAGTGTCCAGGCAGAAAAACTGGCGAACCCGCTCACAAGAAACATGGGCAGATAATGCCGTGCACTGTTCTGCTGCCTTGATGAAATTACAGATGCTTCACGTCGAAGTTCAATATTTAAGGCTTCAAGAAAATGGATTTGAACTGCAGCACTCGTATCGCGATACATGATGTTGCGCTCCTGAGACAGTGGTGGGCGATGCAGGGGTTGATGCCTTTGCCTGTCGCCTGTCCTGTCTAAAAAAATGAGGAATACGATAAGATGGCGTTTTCTAACAGAAGATAAATCATCATCAAACAGCTGAGCCACAAAATCAAAACGTCAAAACAAATTAGCAAAATTCCGATTTGGAATATTCGAATTTCGCCTGAAATTTTGACTCTATATTATTTATGGTGTTGCCGGGTCGATGACAGGTTACCTGCTCTTTCGACATCTTTCGATAATTGGGAGTGAAGGCGTTGCCGCCTGTAAGAGGATATCGGTAGGGCAGGGGAAATACCCGCATTGGGAAACCTCGAAAGCTCAGGAGATTGACAGTAAATGGCTTGAAATTAATTGTTGTAGGGACTGAGAGGATTGCTTCAGTTCTTCCGGGTATTAGCTATATAGAACAGCACTTTTTTTCTGACTTCGCAGTGAATATGAACATTTTCTACGAATTCTTTCCCACTGAAACATGATCATTTAGTCACTTTATTGAAACAGGCCAGCCATGCTCTGTCCAGATTGGATGAAGCAAGCTTCTGTTTAATGGATTAAGAGCAATTGTAGAGTATCATGGGCAGACAGCGCACTGTTGGTTGCTTAGAATAGGGCAAAGGAACTTTCTGTTTTCGTTCTCGTTTATCTGATTGAGGTGTTTTAGTGAGCTTCACTTTTCAAAATTTGCGAACCGGTAATAAATATCGTTACGTCGTTTTTTGCCTGTCTCTGTTTCTGGCTGTTGGATGTGGACAAGGTTCTTCCGACTCTGAAAATACTGATACAAATCTGTCGCAGTTAGCAGAAAGGGCTGAGGAAACAAGCAGTAACGATGATTCCCCCTGGGAAGGCCGCTGGGAACTTGTGTTGAGCAACCAGACGGTCGACTCACATCTTCTGCTGCTTCAAATTGTTGAGCGAGCCGGTCAGCGCGGGATAAGAATGGTTGATAAAGCTCCAATGCGAGAATTGGAAAAATGGAAACTTACCCAGGCTTACTTTAAAGAAGAAGATGTTCTGCTGGCATTTGAGACTGGAAATATTGATTTGAAATTTGAAGGTACACTGCACGGGGAAGTTGTTCTGGGGTCTGTTTTCAGCGAAGGAGAACTCTCTCCTTCGCCAGCCCGATTAGTTAAGAC
>WFOZ01000207.1 GCA_015487825.1 Planctomycetaceae bacterium | reverse complement strand
GTTGTGCAGCGATCAGTTTTCCCAAATGAGAGATATTGCTTCTTTCATTTTTACGATCTCGCTCTGCAATTAAATCGAGGAGTAAATCGAGCTGGCTTGTTTTACGAAGTTTCACATACTCGGTAAGCGCCTCCTGCAAAACATTTTCTGGAACAGAAGCGCGACTTAACACCGCCTGATAAACGGCTTCGTTTCGAGGTAGTTTGAGAAGGTAAGCTGGTTCAGCATATTTCAAGGCATACGCGGTTGCCGCTTCGGAAAGTGGTTTCCCGGAATTAATCACCTGATTGAGATGATGCTCGACATTGATTTGTGACTTTCCATAATTGAGCACTGTATTTAATTCAGGATCAAGCGGTCGGCTCGCCACTTCAAAAATAACATGAGCAGCATCGACTGAATCAAAAGCAACCGCCGCCTTGACCGCTTCTGCTCGAACGAGTGCCGAGTCATCTTTCGAGGCAGCCAAAAGAAGTTTCGCCCAATCCTTAATCTGCGTCCCCAGATGCCCGAGCGTTCTGATGGCAGCCGCTCTGACGCGAGGTTCTGCTGCATGTGTCAATTCGGTTAGTATCTTTTCATTCGGAAGCCTTCGTTCTTCAAACACCCATAAACATTCCAATAATGCCTGGGCATCGTCCGGTTTGTTGATATCGAGTTTCGAGGCGAATTTCCCCACCTGATCAACAATTTCATCATCCTCTCTGCCAGAAAGTTCCAACCGGGCACGGTATCGAGTGCTGTTTTCTTTAGCGAAGAAATTCCGGCAAACCTCTACAATCGGCTTCCCTTTCATTTTAGCCGGCTTGACTAAATCGCGTCCCTTATAGGTAACACGATAAATACGACCATGTATATGGTCGCGATTAGGGTCTCGCATATTGTGCTGCATATGCCCGATCAGCGCGTTATGCCAGTCAGCCACATAAAGGGCGCCGTCTCCCCCAACTTCGATATCACTCGGTCGGAAGTTTGGATCATCTGAATAAAGAATCGGTTCGATTTCTGTCGCTGTGATATCTGCCCCATCGTATTTCACTTCATGTTGTAAAACACCGAGAAAGCCGATGGTATTACAAATCAAAAAGTTGCCTTGCAGTTCATCCGGGAAATGAGAGCTCGACAATAATCCTGTTGCAGCAACGGGACGGACTCGTTTTTTGAACCATTTTTTATTACCGATTCCTTTGCCGATGTTAACGTACGAACCCGTTCCGCCTGTTCCATCATTGGCAAACTGGAAGCCCCATTGATCAATAACATCGCCATGCGGATTTGGCCCGATCGGAAAATGAAATTCAAACTCAAATGTTCGTGGATTAAAACGATGCACACCACTTGCGCCGGACCGGAATGTTTTCGTTGGTGTTTCGAAGTTTGCGGTGTTGAAAATACCACGCGACCAGTAAAGCCAGCCATCCGGTCCGAGCAGCATCGCATTGGCGGAGTGATGTGTATCTGCACTGGAAACTCCCTGCAGCATACGCAATTTGAAGTCCGCTTTGTTATCGCCATCAGTATCTTTCAAAAACCAGATCTCCGGTGCGGCAGCCACCAGTACGCCGCCACCCCAGAATTCAAAACCGGTAATACTGTTGAGACCATCTGCAAAGACAATGCACTCATCTGCTTCGCCATCGTGGTCTTCATCCGGGAAAATCAACAACGCATCTTTCGGCGTTTCAACCGGATTCCAATGTGGGTACGACTGCCAGACTGACACCCACAATCGACTGTCGGTATCAACTGCCATCTGCACCGGGTTGACCAATCGAGGAAATTTTTCTTCAGAAGCAAACAGATTCACTTCCATCCCCTTATGAATCGTCATTTTCGAAATTGCTTCTTTGCCGCCCAGATACGGAAACGCTCCCCCTTCAAGTGGCCCGATTTTATTCGGTTTCACTTCCAGTTCTTCAGGAAGATTGTCATCGGTTACTTTCAGATCACTTCCGCGAGCAACCGCCCAGACTCGTTTATCGCGGTTTGCTGTTTTGACATCGAAAATTTCCATCTCCCGCATCATGACATCAGCATTTGATTGATCGAACCAAGCCAGTTTAGAGCGACCACCGTAGACGTTGTAACCATCAACAACTCGGTATCTGCTGAACCAGTGATAGTTCTTATCGAGAACGACCTGACGCAGCTTCGCAATATAATGAGGCCCTTGGAGCCCGGTATTGTTGGGGACGAACAATTCCTGAACAATAATACGGGCAACCGCGTCATTCCCAGAATCCAGAAGATGAATCCCGTTCATTGTCAATGGCTGTTTTGCAGCGGCATAAAGTTTTTGGGTCGGCGCAAACAGATCGACAAACAACGTCTTTTTCTGGTTGCAGATCTCCCGCATCGCGTCGGTATAAAGTTTGAGTTTCTTATTGTTTTCCGTTCCATCGGGCAGATGACGCGAATGGAGATTCTCGTGTGCGATTGGTGAAAAGAAGACTAATTGAGGAGAAGATTTCCCATTATATTTCTGGGAACGCATCTGGTCGATCAGTTCATTCAGATTCTTCTTAAACTGAGGCAATTCCTTTTCGCCGCGAAGCGCTTCGTTGTATCCGAAAAAGCAGAAGACAACATCGGCCTTCACTTTAGTCAGCCATTGATCGGGACTCCCGAAATTATCGGATCGATTGCGGGTTTTCAGTTCATCGCCAGGGAAACCTAAATTTCTGAATGTTAAATTGAGCTGCGGGTGCAACGCATGAATATATGTTTCGAGCCACGCATGATGCTGCATTCGATCAGCCGTCGTGTTACCGATGTAGGCAATGTGATCCCCTTCTTTCAATTTCAAACGAGACTCTGCGGCGTTGAGATTGCTACTTGTCAGAACAGGTAACGCCAGAATAAACAGAAGAAGAAGCTGGCGAGAGACAAAGGAGGCTTTCATCGGAAGGCTTTCATCAGTAAAATAGTGGACACAATTTGTGATTGCACCACACCATACTAATTTGAGCCTCCCTCTTTTTGCAATCGTACAACTAAAAACTTCTCAAAGTAACAACCGGTATCGGAAAATAAATAGAAAAAAATTGTTCGGAATAAAGCTCTGCTCAATAAAATGCTACACAAAACCAGCAGGACATTTTGATAATTTACAGTTCAGGCTTTTCAGCCTGTCTTACCTTTTTCCTTACGTTTAATGCCCAATACCTAACCCGGCGTAGCCGGAACCAAACAGGGATTAAAACCACGAAAGAAACGAAAAACACGAAAGAAGAGACAATTATTCGTTTAATGGCAATCAGGGTAGCCCGACCACTTTTAGTGGTTGGGTGCCGCTAGGCACAAGATGAATGCG
>WFOZ01000206.1 GCA_015487825.1 Planctomycetaceae bacterium | reverse complement strand
GGAGAGAACATATCATCCCGCAAAGTGGGAAGCGGAGAAACTTTGGGATCGTTTTTATGTGGATGGCAAAAAAGGAGCCACCTCGAAATGTGCGATCAAAGCGGGAGAGCGACTTTATACGCACGTCAATAAATTACTGGTTGCGATTGAACTTCCGACAGAAAAATCGGCTAAACCAAAACTCGCCTGGAAAAAAGAACTGGATGACATCCCCGCTAGTTTGATTGCAGCAGACGGCAAACTTTTTGTGACATTAACAGACGGACAACTCCTCTGTTTTGGCGAGAAGCCGACTTCGGTGAAGAAGCATGCGTTCCCGAATACAAAGCTGGCAAAAAAGAATTCAGCAAGCAGCGAACAAGTTTCTCACATTCTGGAACAATCAAAGGTTAACGAGGGATATGCAGTCGTTCTGGGATTTGAGCAGCCCGAATTCGTGGAGGAATTGCTGGCTCGTTCTAAATTAAAACTGATTGTTGTCGAGAAAGACCGCAACAAAGTGAATGCGTTACGGCAGCGACTTGCTGATCTGAATCTTTATGGGGCTCGTGTCGAACTGTTTGTGGGTGATCCAGAAACATTCCAATTCCCGTCTTATCTGGCAAGTTTAATGATTCACCAAGCTGCTGGCGATGACAAACCGATTTCAGAGGCAACGTTGTCTCATCTCTACAAAGCTTTGCGTCCTTATGGCGGTACGTTATGGTTGCAAAATTCCTCAAAGCAGGTTGATCAACTGAAGCAGCAAATCGCCAAACAAAAACTTGCGGCTGCAAAACTGACGCAGGAAAGTGAATCGCTTCTGATTAAGAAAGTCGGGCCTCTTCCCGGTTCTGCTGACTGGACACACGAAGGGGGCGATGCGGGCAGAACGTACTTTTCGCGTGACGATCTCGTGAAGGCACCACTCGGAATTCTCTGGTATGGCGATGGTCCGGATCACGGATTCTACAAGCATAAAGATTACGGTCGCGGCGTCAAACCACATGTTGCAGGAGGGCGAATGTTCGCCTTTGATGATATTCGGCAACTACTCAGCGGCGTCGATGCCTACACCGGGCGATTGCTCTGGAATTTCAAAACGGGAACTCCGTTTGTTCGTTATGTTTCGCTTCCCGATGGCGTGTTTGTCGGGAGAAACTTGCAATGCGATCTGCTGAACCCAGCCACCGGGGAAATTGAAAAGACGTATCATTGCCTGCTCGATAAAAAACCGGGCGATGTCTGGGGCGTGGTTGATGTGCGTGTCACGTCGTCTCATCTGTTTGTTGCGTTGGGGAAGGATCTGCCTCCCGGACATTCTCATCCTGCGATTGAATCTGGCTTATGGGATTGCGAAGCGTTGTTTGCGTTTGATCGAAAAAGTGGGAAGCAGTTGTGGGCGAAGTACCCTCAACATCGCTATAACATTCATGCGATTGCTGTCGGAGGCGGCTTGGTTTTTGCAACCGATTCGATGGCCCCGCTGGAAGCCGATAAACTGAAACGGCGTGGTTCGCTGCCAGATGATTTGCCTTCAGTCACTTATGCGTTCGATGCAACCACTGGCGAAAAGCAGTGGGAATATGATGCCAATTACGATTTCAAAGCGATGACCGGACGCGGTCCACTCGCAATTCGACCGTATGATGACTGGGTTTCCTTCTCGCAGGAAAAGCAGATTGTCCTGCTTGGCAAGTTGTATCAGGCAATTGCCATCGATGCGAAAACCGGTAAGAAACTGTGGGAGAATCGCGCTGGCTTACAACCGATTATTATGCGAGAAGAGACGTTCATCAATCAGGCAGGGAATCGGTATGATCTGGTTACCGGCGAGATGGTCAACAAGTCGCGATTGTTTACCAGGTCGGGCGGATGCAACTACACGGTTGGCAACAAACATCTGCTTTTCCTGCGAAACAAGTGTGCTTCTTATGTTGATATCGAAAGTAAGAAAGAGTACAGCTTGCGAAACTTGCGTTCGGGGTGCAGTAACTCACTTGTTGCAGCGGACGGATTGTTGAACGTCCCCTGCTTTTCAACCGGCTGCGTCTGTAACTATCCGCTGCAAACATCGTTCGCGATGAAGTACATGCCGGAATCAGAAAAATGGGCCGGCGAAAAAGCGTTCCAGTTAATCAAACCGGAAAAGTAAATAAGGCCGTTATTAATCGAGCAATGCAAAATTGAACCCCGAGCCATCTTAAACAGAAATGAGGACCGAAATGCAGAAGATCGTATTACTCGCATTGCTTGTCACTTTCGGGGCGGCACCTCTATTGGCAGAAGATTTCAAGTACGAAAAGAAAATTGAAAAGCTTGTTCAACCTTACCTGAAACACAACAAGATCAACGCAGTTTCTGTTGGAGTAATTTCGAATGGACAAATCTGGAAGAAAAATTATGGTACGTTAGATGGCAAGGGAACTGCCGCCCCAAACAGTCAAACGCTTTATGAAATTGGATCGATCTCCAAAGTATTCACCTCGCTGCTTCTGGCAGATGCCGTTGTTTCGGGGCGTTTGAAACTGGATGATCCGATCAGCACGATTATGAAGGAACTCGCCGAGAAAAATCCGAGGCTGGGCAATCAGATCACCTTCATGCAACTCTCGCATCACACATCAGGCCTTCCGGTAATGCCGACCAATATCAAACCTGCTGATTCAACCAATCCGTTCGCCGGATATAATCGCAGGATGCTGACCAATTACCTGCTTGATGCAAAGCTGAAACGAAAACCGGGCGAAGGATACGAATACTCAAATCTTGGCGTCGGTCTTCTGGGAGATTTACTGTCGCGTCAGGCGGGTGTCAGTTACGAAACATTACTGAAACAGAAACTGACTGCTCCCCTGAAGATGACTGATACAGCAGTTACTCTTTCACCGCAACAACTTGCACATTTCGCCCCTGCTCACAATGCTGCATTGCTTGTTGATAAATCATGGGACTTCGATTCCCTTGCCGGCTGTGGTGCCATTCGCAGCAATGTGGATGACATGTTGTTGTTCGCAAAAGCCTCGTTAAATCCACCAGAGGGAAAATTGGGAAAGACGATTGAACTCGCCTGGAAGCAGCATAAGCCGGCAAGTGGCAAGAACCTGGCCATGGGGCTGGGATGGATGATTGCACGAGATCGCACAACGCGCTGGCACAATGGTCAAACCGGCGGGTACCAGTGCATGATCCTGATCAACCGCCCGCTGAAAAGTGCCACAGTATTGTTGTGTAATACAGCAGGCTCAGGTGCCAATGCACTGGCTGAGCAGATATTTCAGACAATCGTCGGAATGAATGTCCAGCCGAGGTCTTTCGAAGAAGAGCTTCAGATAGATCCCAGGTTAGCCAAACGCCTCGAAGGAAAATACCAACTTGTCCCCACGGTGGTCATGACGATCAAAGTAAAAAATGGTCGAATGATGGCACAGTTATCCGGCCAGCAGTTTCTCGCTGTGATCCCTAAAAGCGAAACCGAATGGAAGTATCAGGCTGTTGATGCCACGTTGAAATTCGAACTACCCAAAACAGGCGACAGCCCAAAAGTAACACTTCATCAGGCTGGCCGCGTAATCCCTTTCAAAAGAGTGAGCGAGTAACCCCGGTAAAGCAGGCTACGTTACTTAAAACGTCACTTGATTGTTGTACTTCAGCTTTGTTCTAATTCTTCATCTGCATCAGTTTCTTCTTCTGTTTCCTCCTGAGATGTTTTCGGGAATAATTGTGACGCTGATACGACTGGAGTTTGAGAGAGCGTGCAGCAGGCATGAAGTGGGATTAAGGCTTCTTCGGGATAAGTTATTTTCGCGAGATTGGTTTCGCTCACCGCACCTTCTTTATCCACATTGAGTCTTTGAACAAAGACATCGGCTGCCGATTCTTCCTGGCAACTCGGGCAGGAGTGTATTTTTACAAGAAGCTCAGCCTCTGCATTCTTCTTCAGAGCGGAGTCCAAAGCGATATTACAGGGCTGGCCCTGCCTGAGCTGTTCAATTATTTCATCCCCCTGCTTAAACGGCCCGTAGTTTTGCGCCACCTTCCATGAATCACAATGCGTACAATACGGTTCCTTCGATTGTGACAACATCAATGATAAAGCAATCCCTGCCACAATGATCATTTCAATGCCCCAATAGATATAGGTGCCGACATAGCCGATATTCGACTCTCGCCCCACCTTCCCGATTGAAACCCCCTGCGTGGCAGAAAAATCGATGAACTCAGCAAAGGTATCGATCTGAAAAATCTTAAGTGCTTCCGGCTCGGCTTCCAGTTCTTTTATCAGATTCCGGATCTCTTCCGGAGTTTCATCTCCTTTTGCCTTCAACGAATCGATATTACGCGCAACATTGAGTACAAGCTTTCCTTCTTTTCCCATGCTGCTCAGCAAGCTCGATTCAAAAGCACGAAAGTCCATATAGTGCATTGCCAGCATGGAAAATATTCCTGCTGCGAATCCGGCCAATGCGCATAACATCGGGTTACGAACGCGGAACTTCACCACGAAATAAGACCCGGCAGCTCCAACAATAATTCCAATGAGCAGGGGAAACAGAAGGATAAACCAGAAAAACTGCCCGATAAAATGAGCTATTGCCCCCATGACGATGCCCATCAGACCCAATAAACCAACGAGCTGAAACAGCGAGCCGATGAGAAAACCACCGTCAGGTTTGTAGCTGCAGGCATCAAAAGTACCCAGAGGTTTGGGGAGTTCGACTGATTCTGCTGACTGCTCAAGATCGTTCATGCGAGAAGGGACTTTCAGATTATCATGAGAAAAGAATATCCCAGCCAAGCGTACAAACGTATCTGCTGCGATGCAACCGAACACCCAGCACGGCTGGTTCATTCTGATAGCCGTAACCAAACTGATATTTTTCTAAAATTTGCGAGCCGTTCGCAAAATTTTACCGTTAGTAATACAAGTAATCACAAATACCTCCCGGGTGTCGACGACACAAGGTAGACCGAAAGAAGGCTTTTCAGTAGTTTTCGCTTCAAGTAGGTGAAAAACGAGGTTTCAGGCTGTTTATTGCCCTCTGCTCGCTCAAAACCTGCGTTGACTCAATTCGCCTATTGACAGATACTTACTATACACACCTTGAATTCCCTAAAATCCCTGAAGTTGATTTCTCTTGGAGAGCTCCTCAAAGTCATGACGAGATCTGTTATTGAAGATTTGAATCAGTACACAAAACAGGTTGCCCTGCAAGCTGCCGCGGCAACCGCTCCGCTGGTTTCTGCAACCGGTCAGCAAAAAATAGACTGGCTGCACGCTACCGCAGAAGCTCTTGTTGCCCGCAGTGATGAACTGTTGCAGGCAAACGAAAAAGATATTCTCGCTGCGCCCGAATTTGGTTTAACCGAAGCGATGATTGACCGCTTGCGACTTGATGAAACACGGCTACAGGCGATTGCAAAATCGGTTAAGGAAATCGCAGCACTGCCGGAACCGATTGGTGAAGTGATTGAGAGTACGGTTCGTCCAAACGGACTGCTTGTCTCAAGAGTACGCGTGCCACTGGGAGTGGTTTTCTTCATTTATGAATCGCGTCCAAATGTAACAATT
>WFOZ01000205.1 GCA_015487825.1 Planctomycetaceae bacterium | reverse complement strand
CTTTCCGGATGATTTGCTTGCAAAGCAATACTGTTGAACAAACGGGGAGCGTTCGTTATTGCCTGTCTTGTATGCGAGATGCCGAAGCGAAACAGACTGACATGTCTGTATTTCTTTTTGAATGATGAAAGTAGCTGTTCGGCGAATTGTTACTGAAGCATATAAGCGTGCCAGACGCGGTTGTTGTCATTGCGGCTTATATCTTGCGGCATTAGGCAACATGCAGTCGAGGCTAGCGCCCACGGCTGAATAGTTACTATGAAATAAGAGAATTTCTCCTGCTTCAAGCAGGTGCAACAACGCCTGCAAGCAGGTAGGCAAGAACATCTTTAGCAGAATAGCTGTCGGCATCGGGAGAGGGAAGATAGCATTCAATGCTGCGAACTTCGTCTCCGGTTGTTACAAGTGGCAATTCCACTTCTCCATCTTTTCGAATTTGCCCCAGTCCGACATTTGCATACAAGCCGTTACAGACACATTTTCGCCCGCATGTATCTTCCTCGCTCCCTCCCTTACGAAGGTAAGCATCAACAGGCTCTGCAGGACATCGCCATTGAAGCGAGCCGTCCGGCTGCTTGGCAGCCTGGCGGAGATAGCCAAGATCGCAAACGCGTTTTCGTTCTTGATAGACCGTTTCTTCAGAAATTGAACCGGAGTACTTCAGCACTTTGAATGGAAAGCCTGTCGGCGAGGCGAGTGCATCGGTCTTCACACTGATCATGCCCTTGCGAACCATGGCAAGAACCTGCCTTTTGATATCTTTTCCCAATCCCGATTGTTCGCAAAAAGCAAATGCCGTTCCTACCTGTACTCCAGCAGCTCCCAGAGAAATTGCCTTACTGACTTGCTGGGGAGTTCCGTATGAACCGGCAAGCCAGAATGGCAAACCCAGCGCCCCGATTGCTTCCAGATCCGGTATATCCCGAAGCCCGTAGATAGGTTCGTTCGTTTCGTTCAGTTGCATCTTCCCACGTGGTGGAGCATTATGCCCACCGGCTGTCGGCCCCTCAATAACAAATCCGTTAACTTTACCGCTAGCCTTTCGTGCCAGCATTGTTGCAAGAGCCGTAGAAGAAATGATCGCCAGGAACTTCGGTCTCTTCAACCAGGGAAGGATTCCGTTTGTAAATTCATTAGGATCGAACTGTAATTTGTAGTTATCGTCCCGACTTGCACCAAGCACATTCAGAGACATTTCAACTGCTTCGCCCTGGCTTAGCTTATCCAGGATGCCGGGGATCGCTCGCGGAATCCCTGCTCCCATTAATATGTAATCGACACCTGCCAGCATCGCGCCGAATATCGAAGGAAGGATGGGAGCCTGTACCTTTTCCAGATAATTGATTCCGACTAAGCCGTCATGCCCTTCTTTGGCAAGAAAGACTTCCACAAAATTGGAAACGATCAGCAATTCAACCTGTTGCCGCTTGGGAGGCATGCTGACCATGGGATAAGAAATGAATTTCTCGTCAGGGGCTTTCCCTCCCTCGATGAAATAGCGTTCCATTATCGGAGCGATCATTTCAGGGTATGGGAACTCTTCCATTGCTCGACGCAAACTGCCATCCAGATCACCCAGTTGCAAACGTCTGCATAAGACTGCATCCAGACCTGTGCCGGAAACAACACCCAACTGCCCAGATTGCGACACCATTCGCGCCAAAGGATAAGAAGAAACGGCGACCCCCATCCCACCTTGAATGATCATTGGTTCTGCTTTAGGGACCATGCCTTGCTCCTTCGCTTTCAACACAAACTTCATCACAGCTTCTTTGCGGACAGATCCCATTATTCTAAACGGGCGCTACTGCCTACACTGCGTCACTTAGCCACCATCGATATGGCAACCTGAAAAGCTCCCTCGATGCAGAGGACGCACCACAGTTTAAAGGTGCATCAGAATCCGCAAAAAAGAACTTCTCTCAGAGGAGAAGAGAGGTTTATAATCAACAATAATAAATAGAATAAGAAACACCTTACACCATACGAAAACAACCCGACAATTACAACAGGCAAGATCATTCCTGCAGGGCTATTTACGTTTTACTAAATGCAGACCGCCTGCAAATCGACTTGGGTATAAGGGGAAACCCTTAGTGTTCATCTCTGCCATTTCGCTTGGTCGCTGTTGCTCACAAACACAATCTACTCTAACCAGTATCGGGTCTGCAGGCAATAAGTTAATCGGAAAAGCTCCAAAAACAACCGGAGTATCCAGAGAAACTGTATTGGGGAATCATCAGGAGTCGCATAATTGATACGACATGAATCAGACAGGCGTCCATGTCTGTCTGTTTGAATGCGGCAAGCTCAAAAGAATCTCTTATTATTTCAAAATAATTCTCTCCAGCGAAGAGTAGACATTCCTGCCTGCCTGAAAACAGGTAACTCAAGCAACCATAGACAAGAATGTTTACGTTCCTTTTGAAGGATTAGAGATTCCGTTTTGTTTACAGCTCCAGGATCCAGATGTTTCGGAACTGAAGTTTGTCGCCGTGGTTTTGCAGAAACAGGGGGAGTTTGTCTGCATGCTTTTTGTAGGGCGGGCGTTTGGTATGATCTGTTGGTCCTGTTAATTCGACAGCATCGTGTACAACAATGCCGTTGTGCGTCATGCTGATTGTCGCAGGTTTGGTTAATTTGCCGGCCTTGTCGAAATGTGGTCTGTGAAACGTAATATCGAAAACTTCCCACTCACCCGGCCCACGGCACGCATTCACAAGAGGCGGGTACTGACCATAAATCGCGGCTGCCTGACCATCGGCATAAATTTTTGAATGATTGTTGTGCGAGTTGAATATCTGCACCTCGTACAGGCTCATCAAATAGACGCCGCTGTTGCCGTGGCTCTCGGCATCAGGAATACGCCATTCCACATGCACTTTGCAGTCCCCAAATGCTTGTTTCGTCTTCAAATTCCCTTCGAGTGTTTCCATCACTCCCTCTTTAACCAGCCATCTTCCTCCCTGCCACTGATCAAGATTTGTGCCATCAAACAACACAACAGCACCTTGCGGCGGCTTGCCGGAATCAGCCAGCGATTTCAAACTTTTCGGCTTCACAATTTCCGGAAGCGGACGAGTAACATCGTGAATTTTTTCCGAAATGACAGGCTGTACTGAATCGGCCAGTTCTTTAATTTCGATATCTTTGAACAGCACATGCATCTTCTGTTTGCCATGTAATTGCAGTCCGAAATAACCTTTGCGAAATCCGGGATCATCCTTCAACTTGGCAGTGATATGACCATTGACCCTGACCGTCACATTGCCACCAACGGCAGTGACAGTCATCTCGTTCCAGTCCTTCTGTTTGTAGAAACCTTTGGTCTGTTCCAACTTCGGTTTCACAACCCAGGAGCGGCCCAAAGTTTCATACAAGCCGCCAACGTGTTCACCCTCAGCATTGATCTCGGCCTGAAATCCCTTGACCGTAACAACATGATCAACCTTTTTTACACGAAAATAAAAGCCGCTGTTTCCTTCCAGAGATTTGTACTTCATGCGAACAACAAAATCGCCATACTGTTTTTCAGACAGTAAAATCCCATGACGTTTTTCTGTTTTTTCCTGGCTTCCGACAATCGCACCATCAACCACTTCCCACGTTCCACCGGGAAGCGGATTCCAACCTTGAAGAGTTTTGCCATCAAATAACGGTAGAAAACCATCTGCTGCAAACGATGGGGAACCAGAGATCACAAAGACAAACAGCAATAGAATCGTCGGCTTCCAGTTCATGATGTTTTTCCTTAAAAGATGAGTCGTGGTATTCCTGGCGAGCCGGGGGTGTTTACCCCCTGGTAAACATGATGTGCATTTCCAGTAGCCAGTAGCTCAACGACGGGTGGCCGGGGTCAGGTTGTCGCATTTTGGCTTCGATTTCTATAATGGCTCCCCGACAACCTGCCCCCAGAGCATGCCGGGTAGCAAATCCCTTCCAAGTTCATTTCAAAAGTCTGTTGTTGATGGAATCACATTCCCTGCTTCCTGTTGCTTCGCAACTCAGACGCATGCGTCTGAGCTATCCTTTCTATTGACCAGGGCCATCACTGGCTCGGCTCGCCTAACTGATTGCGTTGAGCCAGGAGGTTGTGTTTTTGATTGTCCAGGGTTCTCGTTGTTTGCGGGTGAGCATGCTGTTTGCTTCTGCATCATTAACAAACTGCTCGGTTTCGGGATTCCACTTCAGTTTGCGGCCCAGCAGCATCGAAATGTTGCCGATGTGTGCAATTG
>WFOZ01000204.1 GCA_015487825.1 Planctomycetaceae bacterium | reverse complement strand
CACGAACTTCGTACGAAAATTCTCGACGTTCGAAAATCGGGAAAGCCGGTTTATGCGTTTCTCGAAACAGCAATGACATCCGACTATCTGGTAGCATCCGCCTGCGACAAAATTTTCATGCCCGAACCTGGCATGTTGTTAATGACGGGGATGCGGGCGGAAGTCAGTTTCTATCGTAACCTGCTCGACAAACTTGATATTCAGGCAGATATTTTACGTGTCGGCAAATTCAAATCAGCCGCCGAGCCTTACACACGCACAGAAATGAGTCCGGAATTCAAACAGGAAATAGAAGAACTGCTCGATGACCGTTTTGCAGCGATCATCAATATCATTTCGAAATCTCGCGGGCTTAAACCGGAACAGGTAAAAAACGCAATCGATTCCGGCCCGCATACTCCCTCTTCTGCAGTTAAGGTGGGATTGATTGACGCTGTTCGGTATCGCGATGAAGTTGAACAACTTGTCATGGGTGGAAAAAAAGGGGTTGAATTCAAATTAATCAAAAAATATGGCAAGAAAAAGATTGATACGAATTTCGAAGGCTTCTCAGGCATGATGAAAATGATGGAACTGCTAATGGGCGTAGAGCCTCGTAGCCGGCGAAGTAAATCTCCACAAATTGCAGTTATTTACGCCAGTGGTGCCATCATGCCCGGTCGTGGAACCAGCGGCATGTTCGGCGATAACATGATCGGCGGCGATTCGATGGTGGCAACAATCAATAAAGCAGCTGCTAATGACCGTGTTAAAGCAATTGTGTTACGAGTCAACAGTCCCGGCGGTTCCGCCCTGGCAAGTGATTTAATCTGGCGCGCTCTGGAAAAAGTTGATAAGCCAATTGTTGTCAGCATGGCTGATGTTGCCGCCAGCGGAGGATATTATATTTCGATGGGGGCCGATCATATTTTTGCAGAGCCGGGGACGGTTACCGGTTCAATCGGTGTTGTCGGAGGCAAACTTGCCTTCGATGGTCTATTCAAAAAACTGGGAATTACCACTTCTGTCATTTCACGCGGGAAAAACTCCGGCGCTCTTTCAGCGACATCGCCCTTTACCGATTCAGAACGGCTGGCAATGCAGAAAATGATGAACGAAATTTACGAAATCTTTACTCGTAAAGCGGCTCAAGGCAGGGGAATGGATGTTAATAAACTTAAAGCATTGGCGGGTGGTAGAATTTATACCGGACGCATGGCAGTAGAAAACGGCCTGATTGATGAACTCGGTACATTGGAAGATGCGATTCTTAAAGCAACGCAACTGGCCGGGCTTGATAAAGAAGATGATGTTCAGCGGTTACTGTTGCCAAAACCAACCAGTCCGTTCGAACAATTATTCGGACCGATTGATGCAGGCGTAACAACAACGAAATTGCCTGCATCTCTGGAAGGGTTGTTACCGGCTGAGCTGTCATTACAAATTAAAAATGTATTACTGATCGACAAACTCTCAGCCGGCGATCCCCGTCTGTTAATGATGCCTTTCAACTTGCAGATTAAGTAGGGATCGTTCAACGTAGCCTGTCTGCACGATACTTGCCCTCTGCAACAGGCATAGCTTACCCGGGCCAGCATTGGCCCGGGGCGTTTGGGCAATTTGTTTTGCGCGATGGAATTGACGGGGTAGATTTTTGACAGTTGCTTCTTTCCGGATATTCCGGCTAAATAAGTTCCGGTAGCGGATGATATTTGCTTTCGACCAGGTACTGCGGTCGGCCGGAGTGGTCGGGCAGTGTTAATTGTTGCGTGTCGATTCCCATGTTGTGATAAAGCGTGGCGAATATTTCCTGAAAGTGTACCGGTCGGTCTTCAGCTTCGCCGCCCAGTCTGTCGGTGGTGCCGATCATCTGGCCGGTTTTCATTCCACCCCCCGCCAGTAACGCATTACAAACTCTTGGCCAGTGATCGCGTCCCGCATTTTTATTGATTTGCGGCGTGCGACCGAATTCTCCCCAGGCGATAACGGTGGTATCTTCTGCCATGCCGCGCTGGTGCAGGTCTTCGATTAACGCGGTGATTGCCAGTTAAACAAAAAGAAAGCAGTACCAATAATGCACACACAGCTCAATCATAACGGGTACTTGTCTGGTTCGATTCTGAGGTTCATGTGTGCCGTTGTATCCATCT
>WFOZ01000203.1 GCA_015487825.1 Planctomycetaceae bacterium | reverse complement strand
TCTTTCAAGAGATCAATTTTCTTGAGCGGAACGGGAATCTTTGGCTCAACAGGGATTACGTTATTTTGTGAAATCGTTTTGGTCAGTCCTGGCGCGGGAGAATTCGGCTTGAAGATTGCCCAAGTTCCAGCAACCAGTAGCAGAATGATAATTCCCGCAACTATCCCCCATCGGCTGATACTTTTCTTATTACTCTGGTCACTGGCTACTTTGTCTGTTTCTTTGTTATGGTCGATTGACTGAAGGCTTTTCAAGGCAGCAGCAAATTCTTTCATTGAGCCAAAGCGATCCTTTGGCTTCTTTGCAATCGCTTTGAGAATAACCTTTTCCAGCTTTGGAGGAATATCTGCATTCAGTGACGAAGGAATAGCTGGTTCTTTATTGACAATTTGACCGAGTACTTGAGTAATGGAACCTGTGAAGGGTAGTTGTCCGGTACAAAGTTCGTACAGGATCATGCCGAGGGAATAAATGTCGCTGGCGAAACTGACTTTGTCGTTTTCAGCACCTGCTTGTTCGGGGGACATATAGGCGGGAGTCCCCAATAGCTGTCCCTGTTGAGTCAACGTTGTCTCGTCACTATCGTTTCGCAAGGCGAGACCGAAATCAGTGATGACCGGTTTCAAATTCTTTTTGTCGATCAGAATGTTGGCTGGTTTCAGATCACGATGGACAACGCCCGCTTCGTGGGCATACGCCATCGCGGAGGCCAGTATCTTGACCAGTCGAATTGATTTGTTCAAAGAAAAACGACTTTGCTTGATCTTGTCTGACAGTGATCCTCCTTCAACGTAAGGCATCACGAGAACAATGCGATCATCTGTTTCCAAGAGATCAAACAACGGACAAATATGTTGATGTTGTAACGCAGCGACTGCCCGGGCTTCACGCAGAAAACGTTCATCTTCTTCCGAACCAGGTTGCAATTGCCGATGTGGAACTTTCAGGGCAACATCACGTTTTGTTTTTGGATCGTGAGCGAGAAAGACTTGCCCGAATGCTCCCGCACCAAGCAGTTTCTTGACGAGATAACGATCATATTGCTTTTGAGATCGGTTTTGTTCGAGAGAATCAATTGGAGGGTTAGTCGATTTTGCTGCAATCTGCGATTGTGTGGAATCATCCGAACGAATGATCGTCTCTGCTACATCGACTTGAGGAATTTTTTGAACATGCAGACCACTTTCCGCTGCAAGCAGTTCTTGCAGTGAATTTTCGTCTTCTTTCAATTCTGGAAAGCGTTTCAAATACTCCTCAACAGAAACGGATTCCCCCGCATTACACCGTTGTTCCAGATCAGTATGTACCAGTTCGACAAGCAGAGAGAATCGGTCAGTCCCCTCTTGGGACAAGGACAAATATTCTTCAATTTGGGGAGCATCGCCTTGTTGAAAAGCTGCTTCAAATTGTGAAATGATATTTTCTTGTCGTTGCCAGTCCTGGTGGGAGAGATTTTGCGAATCGGTCATGCCAATTACTCCATTTCACTGACAAGTTGAATTCGCACACGACTAAGCACTCTACGAACCGTCCGTACTGTCCGGTTAATCTCACTGCTGATTTCTTTTTCGCTGTATCCCTGTAATCGCATCGAGATGATGGTCTGTCCTTGCTCATCGAAGGGACTCATGACCTGATCAAGCAGTTCCGTGAGCAAAACAGCTTGCTCAGGAGTCGGTTCACGCGAAACCAGTTTCCATTCCGTGAATTCTTCAGTTTGCTCATCTGCTTGTTTCGGTGATTCTTCTCGGGAAATATCCCGTTTCTCTCTTTGGAAATGCCTGGCTTGTTTGCAGCATTTTCGGACGGTGAAAGTGACCAATAACGCCCAGAGTTCATCCCAGCCATCCAGATCGAACTCGTTGTTCTCCTGACGACGAAAGAAACTGCGATAGACCGATTGCAGCACATCTTCCGGGTCAACTTTTTGTTGCAACCGGGCATCGAGCCGCGAGCGAGCCAGACCGAGCAGTTTTCCGGTAAAGCGTTCAAACACTTTTTCCGCGGCTTTTTGCTCCCCCGCTCCCAGGTTGATCATCATTTCTTGAAATGTCGCTGATGGGGCCATGTCGCTGGCTCTCAATACATTTTTCAGAAATCCTTCTTTTTTTAATTTTCCATGTCCTCACAGAATTCTTCCCAGCCATTCAATAAGTAGGGAGGGGCAATCACGATTATCAATGATTTTTCACAGCCATCAAGGAGTAACCGATTCTAACTGATCAGAAAATCAGAATCTGATCAAAACACCTATTCACCAAACACACAAAAGAGAGGATGAAAAAATGATTGAATTCGTTCGTGGAATTCTTGTCTGCTGTTTCAAAATATTAGGGTACATTGCCGCATCAGCCCTCATCACAGGATTTATTGCAGACTGTATTGGTATCAGTAGTGTGACAGCCTTTCTTTATATCTGGGCTTTCATTGGGATTGTCATATTTACCTTTCCGAAATTCTTCTTCACACCATTGTGAACAAGCCAAAAAC
>WFOZ01000202.1 GCA_015487825.1 Planctomycetaceae bacterium | reverse complement strand
ACATTGCCCTATTTTGCCCTGACGATAACTCTGAACGCGAATGTTGCTTGAACAGCTTGGGCATTTGACCAGAAAACTCATTTTTCCCGGAGTTCGTTTCTTTGTGCCACTTGTTTCTTTTTCTTCCTTGACCGCCAGATCGAACAGGTCCTTCTCGGCATCTTCTTCCGGTTCGGGTTCCATTTCCTGAACCGGCGTTTCACTCGATTCCGGCTCGGCAACATGCTCTGCCTGAACCATGCTGACTTCCTCAGCGAGTTCAAAGTCATCGTCGGAAGCCGGACCGTTCTCTGGAGCCTCTTCTGAAAGTTCGCTTAAATCAGGAATTGGCAGGACCGGTTGTGCCTGTGCAGGATGCGCTTTCATCTCCTGATAGGCATGCTCAATTTCTTCACGTAAAAATGCCCCGCATTGCCAGCAACGAACCAGTCCATCACGGTTCAATGCTTCGCATTCTCTGCAGGCAACATCTTTACTGCCATCGTATTTTGTATCAGCAGCAGAAAAGAGTGCAGCCAGGTGATCGGAACCTTCTTTCAAGACATGGTGGCAGCTGGGGCACATTTCCGTGTCATCCAAAAGCAGTGTCTTGCACTTTGGGCAGGCTGTAATAGATAAAGTCATAATATTGTGGTCTTAAAGTGTCTCTTTCTCAACCATGAGAATTCTCAATCGTGCGAATTCTCAATCATGCGAACAACAGCAGAAAAACAGAGAAAAAAATTTGCCCGCAAATAATAAAACAGGCTATTGCAATAAACCGCTGCAGGCAAAACGTGTTGAGAAAACAGCCTGTACGGAAATATCCATTCTTGCGTTCTTCCACTAAGTATATCAAGGCTTTATCACAAGATCAGCAGGGGAATTCATCATTTTATTTCTGATAATCGATAAATATGACAAGTGCGAAAAGAGTTCGTTCAGGAAATACTACGCATGAGTACATGGTAATAACCCTGTATTTCTGATGATCTATTTCTTAGCGGCTTGAGTGAATTAGTAGCATTTCATTTTTGTTGTGGATGTCAAAATTAGTTAGCCGTGCCGGGTTTCTTCTGGAAAAATATGGCAGGCCACCTTGTTTGCCGGCTTTTCCTGCAAGAAAAATCACGGAAGAAGGAAGAGGATAATTCCGTCTGATTTTGATACGAGACTCATCAAGTGACAGGCTTGAAACTCTGTCAGTTGATGAGAAGGTGTTTGCCTTACATTTTGAGCAGGCTATCCATCATCGTAATCGCAGCCGGTCCGACAAGCACAACAAAAATGCCGGGGAAAATGAACAGAACGAGTGGGAAAATCATCTGCACGGCTGTTTTTTGTGCCTTTTCTTCTGCAATCTGCATACGTTTCACTCGCATTCCGTCGGACTGCACACGTAATGCCTGGGCAATTGAAGAGCCAAAGCGATCCGCCTGGATGAGAATGGCAGCCAGTGCTTTCATGTCATCAACTCCGGTTCGAACTCCCAGATCGTGCAGCACTTCTCTGCGGGCTCGTCCCATTTGCAATTGGAAGTTACAGAGGTTGAGTTCATCACAGATATCCGGCGCGGTTTCGTACAACTCTTCTGCAACCCGTCTCATTCCTGCATCGAGTCCCAATCCGGATTCAACGCAAACCACGAGAAGGTCCAAAGCATCCGGCATTGAAAGAAAGATGTTCGAAGTACGCTTCATTTTCAAATAGGCTAGTACGAGTTCTGGAAGATAGAATCCAAGTCCGGCTCCAACAACCAGTGCGGTCCAGCCGTTTTGTGTCATCCCCCAAGTGAAAAAACCTGTTCCAGCTCCGGAGACAACACCAAAAATCATCGCAGCAAACTTCATCGCCAGATAAAACTGCGGTGCATTAGGCGAATTGAAGCCGGCATTTGCCAGGCGTACTTTCAGGACACTTTCTTCAAGTTCCGTTTTTGGTTGAAGGGCTTTCGAAAGTGTTGGAGCTGCTTTTCCCAACAGGCCACTGACGCCCTCTTTGGTTTCAGTATCGGTTTTTGATCTTCGTGAAGGATCACGGATATCTTCCAGACGCTCGGCAGTACGATCACTTTTGTTTCCCGTCAGGCTGACTACGAACCAGATCAGAGCAGTGATTCCACCAAAGATGGCAAACGGTAATATTTGAATGAGATCCATGATGTCTCCTCGCCTTGTTTTTTATCTTGTTTTCGCGGACTCTACAGTTGTCGAAGTTTATTAGTTTGAATTCAAATTTTGATTTGAATAATTTTATTGATTGTATACGCTCCCAGAAGTTGAAGGAAAAGGGCTCCGGCAATCATCTTTCGCCCCATTTCTTCAGTAAACAGCAGCATTGTGTAGTCGGGGTTGAGGTAGTACATGGTAAAGAACAGAACGACAGGAAGAGCCATCAGTACGATACCACTGATTCGACCTTCTCCCGTCAGTGCCTGGACCTGTCCCATAATTCGGAAACGCTCTCGAACGATATGACCGATCTTATCCAGAATCTCGGCCAGGTCGCCCCCCGACTGCCTTTGGATGGCGACAGCTGTGGCGAAGAATTTGAAATCGAAGTTTGGCATTCTGCGAAAAACATTTTTCAGAGCAACATCGATCGGAATTCCCAGGTTCTGTTCTTCGTAAGCAATGGCAAATTCTTTCGAAACAGGGTCGGGCATTTCCTGCACAACAACCTGTAATCCTGAAGCCAGCGAGTGCCCCGAGCGTAACGCACGGGCAATTAACTCTAATGCATCAGGAAGAGAGTTCGCAAATTTTGCCATGCGTCGTTTTCTACGGAAATGCAGCCAGAGCATCGGAAATGCTGCCAGGCCCAATCCACAAACCGGATACATTGGCGGTGGTGCATTGGCAACCACTCCTATTCCCATGCCAATCACACCAAGGACAATTGAGATAATCGCAAACACTTCAATTCCAATTGGCGAATCAGCCTGTTCAAAAAACAGAGGGAGATTCCCAAAACGCGAAGTCAGCTTATGGATCAGGCTTGATAATCCGCCCACTCCTTCTTTGAGCATCTCCTGCTTGAGTACTCTTTTCTCTTCCACTTCCTCTTTTGTTTTCTGGCCAGTGAGAATATCGAGTCGTTCTTCTGATTTGGTCGCGCTGTAATCCTTCATGACCATCAGTACTGCGCCAACGGCAGTAACAACAGCTACGAAAACAGCAATTGAAATAATCATCGGGTCCATATCACACCTCTACCTGGAATCTGCAAAGTTAAGAAAGTGTCGTTATTTTCATTTCTTCATCACGCTACTACATACCGCCCAGAACACGAGCCGAGAACAGATTCGGCGGTAATCTGACACCTGCCGCTTCAAGCCGGTCCATGCAGGAAGGTCTGACACCGGTCGCTTCAAAGTGACCATGAGCCCTGCCTTCTTCATCAATCCCGTCCTGTACATACAGAAAAATATCCTGCATGATAATCGTATCCTGCTCCATGTTGAGAACTTCAGTAATGTGGGTCACCTTTCGCGGTCCGCCCTGCAACCGGCTGGCCTGAATGATGATGTCTACCGCTGCGCTGAACTGCTGGCGAATCGCTTTGATCGGCAGTTCGATACCTCCCATGGAAATCATCGTTTCCATTCGGGAAACAGAATCGCGAGGATTGTTGGCATGCACCGTTGTCAGCGAACCATCATGGCCGGTATTCATCGCTTGAAGCATGTCGAGTGTTTCTGCACCACGACATTCTCCGATGATGATGCGGTCCGGTCGCATTCGCAGGGCATTTTTTACCAGATCTGTCGCAGAAACGCGTCCTTTTCCTTCTATGTTTGCAGGCCGCGTTTCCAGTCGTAAAACATGTTCCTGCTGTAATTGAAGCTCTGCTGCATCTTCAATGGTCACAATACGATGATCATTCTGAATGAAGCTTGAGAGTGTGTTAAGCAGTGTCGTTTTACCGGAACCGGTACCTCCCGAAATGATCATATTCAAACGAGCTTTTGTTGCACCTTCGAGAAACATTACCATTTCGGGCGTGAAGGCTCCGAAGCCGATCAGCTTTTCCAAAGTCAATGGTTCAGTACCAAATTTACGAATTGTCAGTGACGGTCCATCCAGAGCCAGCGGCGGTATAATGGCATTCAATCGAGAACCATCAGGCAGCCTGGCATCGCACATCGGACTTGTTTCGTCAATCCGGCGACCGACACGAGAAACAATTCGATCCAGAATTTGCAGCAAGTGATCGTTATCGCGAAATGTGACATCAGATTTCTGTATTCGGCCCGCTTTTTCAACAAACACATTCTTGGGACCGTTGATCATAATATCTGCAACATCGTCCATCTTCATCAGGACTTCCAACGGGCCGAACCCGAATGTTTCGTCGAGAACTTCTTCGATCAATCGTTCTCGTTCAGAGCGATTCAACAGCGGATTTTCCGTGTCGCACAAATGCTCAACAACCAGGCGGATTTCACGACGAAGCGTATCTCCTTCCATATCTCCCAGACGGGACAGATCGAGTTTGTCGACCAGTTTACTGTGGATAAGTGTCTTTAATGATTCAAAATCGTCCTGTGAAAAGACGGTTGAACGCTGGGCTCTGATTGCTGTCTGATTTGTTGGAGGCATTGATAGTTTCCTTGTCTCTGTTTCTTATTCCCTGTTTCGATTCATCCCGATGTCTCAGATTCTTTGCCGTTTGCTACAATATCTGCGGATTCAATTTCAGATTTGCACCACAGACTTGAGAGAGCATGGGAATTCACTCTAATCTAGCTTAGGAAATTGAGTCAGGTCGGCTCTTGCGGCAACAATGTTGCAAATTGACATCATTATCCCTCGAAAGTGAAAACAGATGTTCCCAGACAAATCAGCTCAGCTTGAAGAAGCGTTACAATTGCTCGATCCGGTCCTGCTGGCTGTAACTTCGCAGGATGAAAACGCTCGGGGAGGTCTGATTGCAACTTTTGTATCGAATGCATCTATTGTTCCGGATTGCCCCCGATTGATGGTCGGCATCGCTCACCAGCATCACACATGGACTCTGATCGAAAATTCGAACTGTTGCGCATTACACCTTTTGGGTGAAGAACACCTGGCCTGGGCCTGGAAGTTGGGGACATGTTCAGGGAAACAGAGTGACAAACTGCTCGATTTTCAGACGACGCAATGGGAAACCGGGGCTCCGATTCTTACAGAGGCAATCGCGGCATTCGATTGCAAAGTGGAAGCCCGTTTTGAAACGGGGGATCGAACGATCTATCTGCTTGAAGTAGCTGAAGGGCAGAAAATGAATCCTGGGACTCCAATGAAATACTCGGATCTCTGGAACGTAGCAGACCAGCAGCAGAGAGACCTGATGAAAAGCCTGCTCAAAGCAGACCAGCAAATCGATCGCAACGCCATTGAACAATGGAGAGATCAACACCTGAAAAATTGCTAGCTAACGGGGAAGCTCCTGTTAATCCAGGACTTTTTGAATCAGCTTTATTCGTTTTGTGATCTGTTCCTGTACCGCAGAGAGTTGATGTTTCTCGGTCTCTTTTTCTAAATGGCTGTAAAGAGTAAGAAGGTTTTTCAGAGTAAATTGTTCTGGACTGTTTTTCGGGACAGTTTGAATGATGGAGATATTATTCAGGTCGTCTGATATTTCCTGTTGCATCGACTGGTAATAGAGTGCATCAAGAGCATCGAGGCGGGTCTGCACATCTTCCTGAGCGACTTTGAGAGTTTGCAGGTTCTCAGGATTTTGTTGTGAGGAAGACGATGGCATGAAAAGAAACGCTGCCTGAATAATGCACAGCCCACCCAGAGTAACTGTAAGCCAGTTTTTGCGAAGCAGTCCAGGCCATTTGCGATCCAGTTGAGGCGTTGTAGGTTTGACTTGAGACCCACGAGAAAAAGCACGAAGGTCTTCCGCCATTTCTGCAGCTGTCTGGTATCGGTTTGCCGGACTTTTGGCAGTCGCTTTAAGCAGGATGTTTTCCAGAGCTTCCGGAATATCCGGATTGATTTCGCGGGGGGCTGTCACATTCCCTTCCATAATATTACGGATTAACTCGGTGCGCCCGGCCTGCTCAAAAACAAGACGGCGAGTACATAATTCAATCAGCGTTAAACCGAGTGCGTAAATATCACTACGGGCATCGACCTGGCCATGAAATCGTTCGGGAGAAATATACCGCAGCGTCCCAACCACATCGTTAGCGGCTGTTAATGAAAGTTCATTTTCCGATTTTGCCAGTCCAAAATCGGTAATCCAGATCACGCCATCTTCATCGAGAAGCAGATTGCCCGGCTTGATGTCTCGATGTAAAATCCCCGCCTTGTGGGCATGGTTGAGTGCCCGGGCAGCCTGCAATCCGATCCGGGCTATCTGTTTCCAGGAATCCTGTCGCAAAATCCATTTGTGCTTCTCGTTATCTTCACTGTTTGCAGATTCAGTAAACTCGAATTCACAAGCAAGACTGTCATCATCGTCTTCGGGAGTTTCTTCGGAAAGAGTAATTCCCTGTTGCTGGAAATGGCGAAGCACTTCTGTTGATGTCAACGGGGTGTCATCTTCGCTCATCCGCAAAATGACCCAGTCCAACCCTGCTCCCTGAATCAGTCGCATCGCAAAAAAGTAACGATTGTCTGATTCGCCAAAATCAAAAATCGGAACAATATTCCGATAAGAAAGCCGGGCGACCGTGCGAGCTTCCTGCAGAAATCGATTGCGTCGAATTTCCTGCTGAGAAAATTCCTGAGGGAGCACCTTGACCGCGACACGGCGCTGCATTGTCTCCTGCATCGCTTCATAAACGATACCCATGCCTCCCACACCAATTTCCCGCAGCAGTCGATACTCTCCCAGCATCAAACCGCCGGAAATATCCTCTCCGGCCTGAAATGGATCATTTGCTCCTTGCGAAGAACGAGCTTTTTCCAGGGAAGCAAGTGTCGGGAATAGATCACGAATCTCTTCCGCCTGATCAGGATGTTCCGTTGCAAATTCCTCAATGCTGATCGAATCTCCTTCTCGCTTACGTTGAAGAAAATCACTGAAAAGAATTTCCAGTGGATCACGTTGTTCATCAGAATTGGACATCATTTACAGTCAGTAGATAGGATGGCGTGCTTACACCCATCAAATATGGTCCCCGACAATTCAGTTCATTGCTGGTTCAAAATAGTACCGTTTTTTCTGCTGCTGAATAAAACCGGCCATGCGAAGATGGGGGCAAGCAGACCATCCTGCGTTCTGGCTTGATATTTCAAGCGACAATGACAGAGACCTTTTGAATGAAGTGAATCTGTTAGAATTGCTTGGTCAATGCTAGCCGACGAATTCAGAGTTTTGCAAGGGCGTTGCCTCTTTCTTTCAGTGGGAACGTAACCGCTGCACTGTTTTGTTGATGCGAAGCGAACACAGCGCAAATCATTTCGACCGTCATCGCCCCTTCATACATATTACAAAGAGGTTGGCGGTCGTTTTGCATCGCATCGATTAAATCGCGAACCAGTCCAACGTGATGCCCGATTGTTTCACTCAGGTTTTTCAAAGGTTCAGGCTTGCCAACTCCGGCTGAGGTAATTGGAACCCAGGGACGCGGTTTGGTGGTTGGTCGAAAAGGATTGCCAGGCACCAGATACGCCAGCGGTTGCACGTCGCAGCTCATGTCGATCATCCCTTCGCTGCCGATAATCTGCAAACCGAAGCCGGCGTTCTTTGTGCCATCGTTGGCAATGGAATCGAAGTAGGCGATCATCCCGCGTTGCATTTCGTATCGTGCATGCACTTCGTTACCTGCCAATAAACCGAGAGCTTCGTTTCCCTGTTTCACATCGGCTTTGGTGACCCGCTTTCCGTCTTGCCTTAAAACTGCGGAACAGGAGATCGGCTTTCCACCGAAGTAGTTGATCATATTGAGCACGTGAGAGCCGAGCACCCATAAATCTTCCGCGCCACCCCGGCGGTCTCCTTTGCCGCGTCCGCGAATTTCAAGAACTTTGCCAAGCCCGCCGCCTGCAATATACTGGTCGATTGCCTTGAGGGTCGGGTGATATCGATTGCGATGAGCCACCGCCAGTTTCACATTCTGCTTTTCACAGGCGGCGATAATCTCATCCGCTTCGGCTGGTGTTCGGCAAAAAGGTTTTTCGATGAAGATCCCTTTTGCTCCTGCTTCAATAGCTGCCAGGCACATATCACGATGTTGATCCGGTTGCCGTGGGCAGATTGCAACGATGTCTGCGTTAGTAACTTTGAGCATCTTACGGTAATCGGCAAAACCGTTTTCCACTTTCAATCGCGTTTTCGCTTTAGCCAACCCGTTCGCCTCGGCATCAGCAACGGCGACAATTTCAGTTTCCGGCACATGCAGCCAGACGGTATCAACCCCGTGACCATAATTTCCGCGACCGGTATGCCCGATTACCGCAACACGCAAGCGGTTCTTTTCATTTGAAAAAGCCAGCCCGGTTGTCGCCATCGTGAGTGAACTCGTTGCCAAAAATGCTCTGCGATCCATTTTATTACTCCGTAAGACTAACGATTAATTTCTAACCCGGGTAACTTTCGAGTGCCGATTGGCTGCCGATCTATAACAGCAGAGTAACCAGGGGGTTAACACCCCCGGCTCGCCTGAAAATTTCCTGCCGTTTTGCGCAGTATTTCATTGAATAAGATACTAACCTACAGGATTGCGATGCTTATGTGAATTCAATAAACAGTAAAATCATCCGTTCTGTTTCAATTGGTCGCTCGACTCTGTTAAGGTAATGCGTCACTAATAACAGATTTCAACATAAAATAATGTGAGGGATATTGATGCGTTATATGCTCAGCGGTTTGGTTTTGACGTTGTCCGTTTTTACTGTCAACTTCGATAAAACATTTGCACAAGTTGTTCCTGCGGATTCTTTGACCATCGCTCAAGGCGTGGTTTATCACGATGTCAACAACAATCGCCAATTCGATGAAGGGGATAAACCGCTGCCGGGGATTCGGGTTTCTAATGGGGATAATATTACGAAGACCGACCAACAGGGGCGATACAAAATTCCCGTTGGCGACGATTCCATCATTTTTGTGATCAAACCACGCAACTGGCAAACGCCTGTCAACAAACAGATGTTGCCCCGGTTTTATTACATTCATAAACCGAACGGTTCAGTGGCATCAAAATTCCCCGGCGTTAAGCCAACCGGACCGCTGCCCGCTTCCATCGACTTTCCACTGTATCCGAAACAGGAACCGAACGAGTTCAAAGCGATTATGTTTGGCGACACACAGCCACGCAACGTTCAGGAAGTTGACTGGATGTCTCACGATGTAATTGAACAACTCGTCGGGACAGATGCTTCACTGGGGGTCACTTTAGGAGATATTGTTTTCGATGATCTTTCGGTGATGCAGCCACATAATCAATCTATCGCGATCCTCGGAATTCCCTGGTACAACGTGATTGGGAATCACGATATCAACCTGGATGCCAAAAATCGGAAAGATGTCAACGAAACATTCGAGCGGGTTTACGGGCCTTCCTATTACTCTTTCGATCACGGTCCGGTTCATTTTCTTGTGGTCGATAACATCGAATGGATTCACGATGAAAAAACGAAAAAATCTCATTATCGCGGCGGTATTGGCAAAGAACAAATGCAGTTTATCAAAAACGATCTGGCGCTCGTGCCGGACGATCAGCTTGTTGTGTTGATGATGCACATTCCGCTGATTGCCGTGAATGATCGCAGCGGGCTGTATCGATTGATCGAAAAACGAAAATTCTGTATTTCAATTTCCGGGCATACCCATCACCACGAACATGTCTGGATTGATCAGAAAGATGGCTGGAAAGGAATCAAGCCGCATCATCATATTATTAACGTGACCGTCTGTGGCAGTTGGTGGTCCGGAGCGAAAGATGAACGTGGTATTCCGCATACGACGATGGCCGATGGTGCCCCGAACGGTTATTCGATCCTCTCGTTTAACGGAAGCGATTACCTTCTCGATTTTTACGCAGCCGGCCGGGACAAAAACTATCAGATGGAAATATCTGCTCCCGAACTGATTCATAATTCTGCAGCCAATCCGAGCACTCTCTATGCAAACGTCTTCAATGGATCGGTCAAAACAAAAGTGAGAATGAAAATCGGTTCCAAAGAGTGGATCGAGATGAAGAAAGTCTCTGAAGTCGACCCAAAATTGAAACAGACGCACGAACGAGAAAAAACGTTAGTCAAAGGACGCAAGCCGATTCCCTTTACGGTTATCAAGGCTCCGAAAAAATCTTCGCATTTATGGAAAGCGGAAATCCCCAACGACTTGCCCGCGGGAACCTATCATATCAATATCGAAGCAACCGATTACCGAAACCGCACCTGGCATGGGCAGCGATCAATTCGTATCGAAAAATGAAAGTGACCACTTAGCTGGACAGCACCAGTTCAACTCGTTCGCAAGCCCCTGCTTCCCAGCCGTGTTTTCGTTCGTTTTAGATGATTTGTAATTCCGACGTGAAGCAGGAGCTTCATTCCCTTGCGTTTCCAAGGTGGACCTTGGGAACGAGGAAATAGCGGACCCTACGTCTT
>WFOZ01000201.1 GCA_015487825.1 Planctomycetaceae bacterium | reverse complement strand
GAATAACCATCGGTTGCTTTTTTGAGAAGGTATCGCGCAGAGTCTGCAAAAGATTTGCCTAATTCTTTTTGCAGCGTTTGATTGGCTGGTCCTGGATGTGCATGCAACAGATATCGCAGGGTGAGAGGCTTTTTCTTTGTCAGCAGGATCGAGGAGGTTCGACAGACCGAAGCCCCCATCCAGCCATCTTTTCGGACATGCCAGCGGGATGGATAGCTGATATTATCTGGGTGATCGTAGTACGTAATCCCCTCGGTAACAAACCGGCGTTCTTTGCCGGTGCCGACTGCAATCGGTCCACTGTAATCGATCCAGGAAGAAGGTTTACCGAATATTTTTTCCTCCCCCTGATCAGCTTTATCGTTTTGTATCACTCCCTGACCATAATAGCTTGAGATACTTTTGGCGACCCGCACTGCCAGAAATCCGAAATTTGTTTTGCCCAGCTCCAGTTGATCTGCATGGAGAGTAAAGGTCGATTGAATCTCGAGTAGAGTCCCGTGATCAGAATGCAGACGAAACCCTGCAATCAAGTCCTGTGTTAACAGGGGGGCAGGGTTGTGACCATCAAGCCAGTCCAGCCGTACAGCCATGATTGCTTCATCCTGTCCATCTTTGTAGTGCAACCATTCTCGTTGTCGAATAACCGCCTCGGTCGTATCTGACCAGAAATTGATCCCAAGTACTTTATGATGAGCGAACCAGATTGAACGATGATGATCGTGATTCGCAACTCCGGGATGTCCCATTCGCGTTAAAGATACATTCGAAGGGCCGCAAAGCGGGTAGAAAAATGGCCGTGGATACCGCTCGCCAAAATTCCAGCGAAGTTTTTCTATTCCCTCAACCTGAAAGGAGACTTCCTGATTAACCTCGGGGATAATTTCAAAGCGAGCTGGTACTGTGGACATGCGTCTAATTTCTTTGCTGGTTGAAGAACGATTCAGGAATCTGTAACAAAGTATGAGTTCCAACACTTTCTTAATTCATTTTGAAGTATTTACACTCGGTGTCAATTCATCGAGCTGGTTTTGACGCTAAAGGCAAAATAGAGTACACCTCGCATCCCACCTGCGAAATCTTATCGCCTGTTCTTCTTTTATACATATCTCCTCTCCATTTTCGGGCCACTCGAAAGGCTGCTTTTATGTCTCGTTTTGGAATGTGTCTGGCGGCCATCCTGTCAATTATTGGTTGCACCTCGGCTTCAACTTCCAACACTGCGCGAACATCTGTTGAACAACTGCTGATCTCCAATGCGGTTGATCAATCACTGGATAAGGTCGATTTCCGCCCATTTGCAGGGCAGGTCGTTTTTCTGGATGATAAATATCTGGAATGCGTTGATAAGAATTATCTGGTTTCTTCAATTCGGCATCGTCTGCTTCGCTCTGGAGCCAGGCTTGCAACCAAGATGGAAGAAGCTGATGTTGTGATCGAACCACGAGCAGGGGCAGTAGGTACCAACACTGCCGATGCCTATCTCGGGATGCCCGAAATTGTTCTGCCCGGAATGCTGACTTTACCCGAAGTTCGCCTGCTGGAACGTAAAAATCAGCGGGCAGTGGCAAAAATCGGACTGGTTGCTTACGACCCGAAAACAAAAGCCGTTCTTGGTGATGGCGGTATGTCGCTGGCTGAATCGGATGACAGCAACTGGTTTGTTTTCGGATTGGGACCGTATCAGAACGGTTCCATTCGTAAAGAGGTCTCAAAAGGTGTGAATACTCATCCACGCAACCGCGATCAGCAAATTCCACAACACGTTGCTTTTTCTGCACCTCATGAATCGCTGGAAACGCCCGGCAAACTTCAGCTTGCCTCCGGAAAGAAGAAAGTTTCGGTCACTCCTGCAAAGAAAAAAAGTTTCGAAACTCCAATCTGGACACGATAGTTGCATGTTGATGAATGAAACTCTGGTACTTCAAGATTAACAACGGCTAAAGAGAACCTCTATGAATTCAAGAAAACCTCATTGAACGCAGGGTAGGTATTTCCTCTCTGCCCGCAATAAGGCATGTTCTAACGAAACAGACAGCAATGTCTGTGCCCCTTTTGAATTTATAGAGATGACCGTTTATAATGCCGCGGTGTCCATGCTTAACTGACACTGTTGGATGAGTCAGTAGTGTCCTCCGATTTTGTTCAGAAGAACGCAGGTCGCGACAAGGCGAGAGGGTATGGCTTCGCGACTTTTTTGCTTAAACCTCAGTTGGAAATATTGATGCTTAATTTATCTGGTCATCGTGCATTGGTAACCGGTTCCACAAAAGGAGTCGGCCGGGCGATTGTCGAAGCGTTTGCTACCGCAGGGGCAGATGTTGTCATTCAT
>WFOZ01000200.1 GCA_015487825.1 Planctomycetaceae bacterium | reverse complement strand
CACCGCATCCCACTTACCGCTGGGCCAGTCGCCTTCAATTTGAAACTTTTTTTCATGGGCATATTCGTTGAAGAAAAACTCGACCACCGTTCCTAAAATCGGAAAGCCTCCCACTTCGCTGCTGTCTCCCAGGGCGACCGGAATCGCAACTTCGATATGTTTATTCGCTTTGATTTCTTCATAATATCGCCAGGGCAAATTCTCGATCGGCGGAGCCATGCGGTACACGGTATTTAAGACCAGATCGAGTTCGCTTCCTTTGGGACCAATCACCAGATCGTACCCGAATTCCTGAAGATCAAATGCACGAGTTACAATCGTATTGGCGATTAAAACCGCGATCATCAGCGACGTACCGAGCGCCACACTGAAAGCAGTCAATGTCGATGCCAATGCCCGCTGGCGAATACTTTTGAATGCAATACTGATTAAACTCATAAGATTAAACTTGTTTCTGATAACAATAAAAAATCGTAGGGTCCGCTGTTAAATTCTGATTTCAACAATCATATTGTGCTGAGGACCGCATTAAAGTCTTTCAGGGAAGCAACGCGATCAAACTTTCCTGCGATTTCCGGATCGTGTGTGACGAGTAACAATGAGACACTGAACTCCCTGCACATTTCACGGATCAATTTCAAAATCGTATCCTGATTCGCAGGATCGACACTCGCGGTTGGTTCATCTGCTAAAAGCAAACTGGGACGGTTAGCCAGTGAGCGAGCAATCGCAACGCGCTGCTGCTCTCCGACAGAAAGTTGCGACGGACGATGAGATAGCCGTTTTCCCAGTCCCATTTTTTCCAGGAGTTCTTTCGCCATTTGTTTATCGACTTTTCCGCGAGAAAAACTCATCCCCAGCAGGACATTCTCCAATGCAGTAAATGCGGTAAGTAGATTGAATGTCTGAAAAACGAAGCCGATTCTTTCTGCGCGAAATCGATCCCGTCCTGCTTCGGGGAGCCGGGTAATTTCGATATCATCGATAAAGACCTGACCGGAATCCGGCGTGGTGATACCGGAGATGACATTGAGCAACGTCGTTTTGCCGCCGCCACTGGAACCGACCAGCGCGATTTGCTCTGCTCGCTCGATCTGAAAATGTTCGATGTCCAGAATCGGCAACGTGTTGCCGTTTGGCTCTCGATAACTTTTTTTGATGTTCTTCAATTCCAGTGACATAAACCAACTTTCAACACGAAATTACATTCGAAAAATCCCCAGCCAGACAGAATGAATACTTTCCAGTCTGGAGTATACATCGGCCGTTGGGCAATAGCCCACAGTTCCTCTCACCGCCACATGAACCGCTCGCCAGTGCTGCAAGCAGCAATTGATCTGTAACGTTTTTGGGCATTTCGTAAGTGAAAAAGCATGAAAAGCGTTCAAGGTCAATTCGGAAGGCAAATACCAGTGTATTCCGGTTGATCTGTTCGTGAATAATCCAGGCTATCTGACTCCATAATGAGCAGCGATTGTGATCTCGCATCGTAACTATTCAGCAATGTTTGGTTATTTCAGAAATTAAGGTTGTTTGCAGGGGCCGCTACCCGCGGACCACCCCAGCACGGCTGGTTTGTTTTGGTAGCCGTAACCAAAATTGAATCTTGTGTGAAATTTGCGTACAACGCACAGAAATTGACTGTTAGTAGTACAGAAATAGGAGGATCCACTTCCCATCGTGGTCCGCAATAGCGGACCCTACGCCAACGCTGAATAGTTACCTCGCATCTATAATAAGGTAATCAGCACATTTTACGAGTAGTACGTGAGTTCTTCTTGTCCGGTTGGGAAATTCTGACTGGTTTATTCCGGCTTCCGAAGCAAACAAATGTGATCATTTGGGCACGTTTGCTTCTTCTTGCAGATCGTAACCCCTTAAAACTCGCATTTCCCTTCATAGATTCCGGCTGTCGAGTTGAGAATGGGACTGTGTGTGGTTAGACTGAGCCTTTTCTGCTTCCGCCGTGTCCTTTGCCTGTCTCCAGATAACGAGATGACGCAACAGGTGCAGTCCGTAATGCCGAGATTGCGTTACCCCTCATTTTTACGGTTTTGAAGATAGAACAGAGAGATTTGAGGCAAGGTATGTCGTTAAAAAGTGAAAAAACTCCAATGAAGCACTTAATTTCCGCCTTAGTTGTCAATCAGCCGGGAGTGTTGGCTCATATTTCCGGGATGCTTGCTTCTCGTGCTTTCAACATCGAAAGCCTGGCGGTGGGCGAAACAGAAAATGCGGAATTTTCACGTATGATATTCGTTGTCGCAGGCGACAACCGTGTGCTCGATCAGGTACGCAAGCAGTTGGAAAAGATTGTCACTGTTGTTCAGGTGATTGATTTTTCTAACCGAAATTACGTCGAACGTGATTTGATGCTGATCAAGGTTCGCACGGAAAATGATGATCTCACCCGGGTCAAAGAGATGGTGGAAGTCTTTCGCGGGAAAATTGTTGATGTGCAGGCGACTCAGGTAATGATCGAGATTTCCGGGCAGGAATCGAAAATATCCGCCTTTGTCGATGTGATGAGACCATTCGGCATCATCGAGTTGGTGAGAACAGGACGTATCGCGCTGACACGGGACAACATCGAGCTTCCCCCTGCGTTGCTGGCCAAAGAGCCTCTCAAAGCGGAAAAGGCAATTTCCTGAAAACGACAACTTCATCAGACAAGTCAAAAGTCTGAACCTCCGGGTTATGCAAAATTAAAATATCACTACATTTTAGAGACAGAGCAAAGAAAGAAGATTCATGGCGATTAAGGTTTACTACGATGCGGATGCAGATTTGTCCCTGTTGAAAGACAAGACAATTGCGATTTTGGGATACGGTTCTCAGGGGCACGCTCAGGCACAGAACCTCAAGGACAGTGGCTGTAACGTTGTGATCGGTCAACGTAAAGGTAGCCCGAACTACGACTTGGCTGTCGAGCATGGTTTCGATCCACTTCCCGTCGATGAAGCCACTGCAGCCGGTGATCTGGTAAACATTCTGCTTCCCGATGAAGTGCAGGGCGACGTTTTCCGTGCTCAGATTAAAGATCGTTTGAGCCCCGGAAATCTGCTGATGTGTTCTCACGGTTTCAACATCCATTTCGAGCAGATTACGCCTCCCGAAGGTGTTGATACCGCGCTGGTGGCACCGAAAGGGCCGGGGCATCTGGTACGAAGTGAATATGTAGCCGGGGGGGGCGTTCCTTCTTTGATCGCGCTGGGAGAAGGGGCATCCGATTCTTCGCGTCAATTGGCTCTTGCTTATGCCAAGGGAATTGGCGGAACCCGAGGTGGTGTAATTGAAACGACTTTCGCAGAAGAAACCGAAACCGATCTGTTCGGTGAGCAGGTTGTTCTTTGTGGTGGAGTTTCTGCATTAGTAAAAGCCGGTTTTGAAACGCTTGTTGAAGCTGGTTATCAACCGGAAATGGCGTACTTTGAATGTATGCACGAATTAAAACTGATTGTCGATCTGTTCTATCAGGGCGGTTTGAATTACATGCGGTACAGTATTTCCAACACTGCAGAATTCGGCGACTACACACGGGGACCACGTATCGTCACCGAAGAAACCAAAAAAGAGATGAAGAAGATTCTCACCGAAATCCAGACGGGTGAATTTGCCAAAGAATGGATTCTGGAAAACAAAGCAAACCAGGCCGCATTTAAAGCGACCCGGCGTCTTGAACGAACCCACGAAATTGAATCTTTCGGTAAAACCCTCCGCTCCATGATGAGCTGGATCGATTCTAAAGAAGTATAATTGCAATTCACGTTGCCAATACAATTTTTCAGATAGAGAGCGAGATTTTTTCTCGCTCTCTTTTTTTATCTGACTACAGCTTTGATGCAAATCATCCTGTTGTTTTGTCAATCTGAAAATGTTGGATTGGTGCAGAGTGATAGTGCAACATCGTAGTGCAAATGGTTATAATCTCAACTTCAGATTATAGCCGGATCAGACATTATGATTGAGCCGGAAAAGCCGGTTGGGGTAATTCTGTCTCCGCTCTTGCG
The DNA here is from genome assembly GCA_015487825.1 of Planctomycetaceae bacterium. GTDB lineage: Bacteria > Planctomycetota > Planctomycetia > Planctomycetales > Planctomycetaceae > Rubinisphaera. Next base: position 152 of record WFOZ01000200.1, on the reverse strand, counting down.
TCTTTGTGACGACTGTCGTAGTCTGGCTTCTGACGTTCCCCTCTCAGCCTGTTTAGGTGTGCTGGAGGTTGAAAAGATTCTGCACGATTTTTATTAAAAGCTCAGGGTAAAATGAAAACAATAAAATGTGGAGTGATTGGGCTCGGTTGGTT
>WFOZ01000199.1 GCA_015487825.1 Planctomycetaceae bacterium | reverse complement strand
CGGAGATGTGTATAAGAGACAGCCTGACACGCTCCATCGCTGCATGCCAGACTGATTTCCATTTTTTCAGAAATGGTTACCTGATGTGATTTCAATAACTGGAGTGCGGCTGAATGTTTTTCATCACAATCTTCAGGTCCAAAAAAGATGCGATACTGATTCAAATCATCAACCAGCTTGGCAGGGTCGTCTTTGCGAACGACAATCAATCCCGTCTGTGTTGTTTTTCCATCTTTCCCGGTCAAGCGGGCAATGGCCTCAACAGGCTCCTCAATTCGCCTGGAATCGAACCGCACCACGGAATCTTTCCCGATGATGATGTCCGCCTGATCAAGCTTCTTTTGATCTACTGCCAGTTTGAGCGACTCGGTGAAGATGACTTTAACGGGTCTACTCAGTTTTTTGGAAAGATACTCGCCAAGCACTTCGTATTTACGTTGTGCGTAACCTTCCACGCAGGGACAGGAAAGAGGCGCAGCCAGCGGGTCCATTACGACCATCGTCAACGGCGATTCTGCCTGAAGCACAGACTGGGCATCGCTGAATCCAAACAACAGAAATGCTAAACCGAGCGAAGAAAGATACCGTAAATTACAACTCATTTTATACCTCTGACAAGAATACTGTTATCGCCTCAGCAGGGTCCGCTATGCGAACCGGAATCAACTCTCGTAACCCCCCAGTCTTACCGGGAAACTTCAGGTACTCAAAGTGCATTTAATAACTACCCGAGACACAACTGCCCCAGGTAGCCTGGATATTCATCAACTGTTAGCGTCAGTCCACAGTCTCTCTCATAGCCGCCTGAACCGGACGCTAACGCGTCCCGGTCGATTTGTTCGTGAATAATCCAGGCTCGCCCCTCGAACAAAGGCTGTCTGGAACTACGTTTCGTTACTTTTCTTTTCCATTACCACAACGTGCGAACGGGTTTTATCCATCATGTAAACTCGTTTATGATCCGGAGTAACAACAATCGAAACATTTTTGCAACCGGGAACCAGATCGACGGTGCCGATCAGTTCAAGATATTCACCATCCGATGTATATCGCTTGATTCGACCGACATTCGATTCCGAAGTATAAACTTCGCCGTTACCGGTGATGCAGACATTCATCGGGTTACAGCAACTGGAAAACCCGTCGATTCCATCACGATCTTTTTTACCGAAAGTTTTAATCAATTCGCCTTCGCGGTCATATCTGCAAACTCGATGACGGGCATTTTCAGCAACAAAAATTTCCCCTTTACCCGCGCCAATATGCATGTTCCCACAGCAACCTCTTAAGTTCGTCACGATTTTTTTCGGCTGATCGAGATTTTGAGACAATCGCCAGATACAAAAACCGTAACCGGTGACATCGTAGGTAGCTACAAAAACATCTTCGTTGGTAACAGCCAGCGAGGCGACTGTTTTCTTCATATTGATTGTACTGAGAACCCGCTTGTTGATTGTTTCATCGTCATCTTTAAGAAACCGCTGGTACGATTTGACCATCATCTCGGCTTGTTGTAAGCGAATTTTATCTGCTTTAGTCCGTTCCGCTTCTGGCTTTTTCTTGAGCAGTTCAACAGTTTCCAGCTGTCTGTCAACATACTTCTGCATCCTCTCTTTCTGCTCTTTGATTTGCTTAACCGTATCTTCCCGGATTTTATCTTTGCTTTCATCAATCAGTTTTCCGTGAGGCAAATCTGCAACGGCGAGTTGTTTCCCATCGGCTGAAAGTTTCATGATTTTTTCATAGCCGGCGACATAGATCGTGCCATCTTCCGCAACAGTCATCGCCTGTGGGGCAACTTCCAGAGACCAGGTTGCAACAAGATCCCCTTCAGGATTGTAAACGCGGATTTCTCCGGGTTGAATTTCAGTGACGACTTCCGGTCCATCTTTCGACTCTTCGCGAGTAATTCGTGTCCCGCCGCACGCTGCCAAAAGCCGCCCTTTGGAATCGAGAGCCAATGCATGCATTTGCACGTTGGTTCCCTGTGGTGTCTTCAATTTGATCAATTTAGTTTGCTTATGAGTCGAAGGAGGAAGATCCTTCTTTTCCGGCTCTGCTTTTGAAGGAGCAAGTAATGCTTTCAGCGAGGCACTGATCGGATTCTTTGAGGTAGATTTTCCACGAACCCGCTTGGTTGCCTTATCGGTTTTCTCTATAGCCTCTTCAGCGCGTGTTGCTGAATTTTGAGATGCCAAAAAGGCAGAAAACATCAGCACCAGAAACGAACCGCGAGTCGCCAGCGAAAGCCTGCACATGGAAAAACTCCTTTTGAGTGACAGTGAAACCGCAATGTTTTTTGAGACGTGAAATAACCGGAAACTGACCATCAACATTACAGATAGCCGCAACCGTTCAATCCTGCGAGCTGATTGGTAAATGCAGAACGCATATAGTACAAGACGTAGCTAATATACGAAAGATTACGATAAAATGCGAATTATTTCAAAAAATCTGAAAAATTTGAGAGAAACAAAAACAGCCTCGCCTGGCTGCCAAAAGACCAATCGTGGCAATTTCAATTGGATCGGAGTATATTCTACCGAGTAAATGCAGGCCTCCATACTACTTATCAACGGTCAGTTTCTTTGCATGTAGCGCAAAGTTCAAACCAGCCGTACCGAAAAAAATTGCCAAACAAAAGGGAAGTCGCTCTCTTCTAAAGAAAATGGTTTCAATCATGATACAAAAAATGCTCAAAACGATTTCAATGAAACAAAACCGATACCGGGAAATCCGACTTTCAACTCGAATAGTCTCTTTTTTCATCCTGGTGATTGTTGCAGCTTCGATAAATCCAGCTGTTGCCGAACAGGCCTGGCAACTGAAAGTGGTTACCGATCGCGAAAACGCAATCTATGAAGCAGGCGAGCAGGCAAGATTTCTTATTACGCTTACAGATGGGAATACCCCGGTAACAGAGGGAGAAATCACCTACGTTGTGGATGATTTCATTACAGCTTATCCACCGCCGAGCAATTACCCGAAAGGGAAACTGAAAATCGGAAATGAGACCGGAATATCTGTGACATTGAAACAGCCCGGGTTTTTGCGTTGTCGTGTTTCTGTTCGAACTGCGAATAACAAATTGATCCAGGCAACTGCTGCTGCCGGTTTTTCTCCATTGAAGATTAAACCGAGCTTACCCGTCCCGGATGACTTCGATGAATTCTGGGCGAACCAGAAAGCAGAACTCGCTAAGGTAAAGATGGATGCAAAACTGACTCCCGTAAAATATGGCAATGAGACGATCGAATGCTTTGACGTTCAACTTGCCTGCCTGGGCGGAGCTCCTGTTTCCGGTTATTTCGCCAGACCGAAGAATGCGAAACCGAAAAGTCTTCCCATCATTTTATGGGTGCATGGGGCCGGGGTTCGCAGTTCCAGCCTGGGCAATGCCGCCAAGGGAGCAGCTGCGAAAATGCTTTCCATGGATATCAACGCACATGGCCTTCCTAACGGAAAACCCGCCGGGTTTTATAGTGAACTAAGAAGCGGAAAACTGAATGGATATCCTTTTTTCGGCCGGGAAGACCGTGACACGATCTACTTTCGAGGCATGTTTTTACGGCTCGTGCGGGCGATTGATTTTCTCGCTTCACAACCGGAATGGGACGGACGTGTTGTCGCGGTAATCGGCCATAGTCAAGGAGGCGGGCAAGCTCTTGTTGCGGGTGGATTAGATCAACGAGTCACCTTCATCGCCGCCGGAGTTCCTGCCATTTGCGATCATAGCGGTCGAGCCATCGGTCGAATTAACGGCTGGCCCAAACTTGTCCCTACCGAAAGTAATGGCAAACCGAACGCAAAAATTCTACAAGTCGCTCGATACTTTGACGCCGTCAATTTTGCCAGCCGTTCTCACGCCAATGCCATCATGAGCGTTGGATTTATCGACCCAACTTGCCCCCCTTCAAGTTGCTATGCTGCGTATAATCAACTCTCTGGAGAAAAACAGATTATCAACGAACCATTGATGAGCCACGCCGCTCCTGCACATATTCATAAAGCATTTTTTGAAGCGATCCAAAAACATGTTAAACAGAACAGTGCCCCAAAATAAGCGCCAGCGAGGGTTTCCCTCAAGCCATTTTTTCTGAAGGAGTGAATTCAATCATGTGCCACGGCTCACAGGGCCGTGGCACAAAATGTTGTGAGTTTACTGTGAGACTGTTTTTCGATTTGACTCGAAAACCTGACTCAAAGAGAACAACCTGGCCCCTATAAGATATCTAACGATAATTTTTTAGATTGTTGATTTTATGAAAATTTTGTTCCCCAATAAGCTCGTTATAAGCCTGTTAATTCTCTGCCTGTTCGGCTGCAACGACTCAAACAATCCAGCCAAATCCAAAAACGTTTCGCCTGCTGAGTCTGAAAAATCAGATGAAGCAGAGAAACCGGCCCCAGTCGCAGCTAAACCGAAAAACGAACCGG
>WFOZ01000198.1 GCA_015487825.1 Planctomycetaceae bacterium | reverse complement strand
GATGTGTATAAGAGACAGGTCTCCGGTGCCGTCGTGCCAAGCTTGGATGACGCGCTCACGCAACTTGCAGAAATGAGTTCTGCATTTGAGTGATGCTCTCTTAAGGAAGCCTCTATTAATTCAAAAAATCCAACGAGGTGGAGAGTAGACATTCTTGTCTGCCTTAGCATTGCCAAAACAATAACTGTCCGTTTTTACGGGAAACGATGCTGAACCGAATCCCCGTAACAAAATTCAAACCGATTGGATGGCTCAGACGCATCGCGTCTGAGTTGCCCCGCAACAAGAAGCCGAGAATGTGGTTTCCGACGAAGAAAAAGCATGAAACGGTAAAAAAGAAAGGGAGATTATTGTCCCGGCAGAGTGTCTGATCGAAGCTTAAATGGAGCATGCTCAAACGAAACAGACAGGAATGTCTGTGCTCCTTTTGAATGAATAGAGGTTCTATTAACGGTCCTCGCGACTTTATACCGTTGCGGTTTGTCGTTTGCCATTAATGAGCGACAACCAGCGGTAAGATCTTACAAGTGCAAGTTGAATCGGATCGACAATCAGATGGTAATTGTCTGACTTGGGTAAAAAGTCAATTGCCCCGGCTTCCAGGCAGTTGATCACATTCTGCATACTCACTTCGCCGGTCAGCATGACCACTTGTGCCAACGGGTGGATGTGTCTGATTTCCTGAATAATTTCAACACCCTGTCCATCGGGCAATTCAAAATCAAGAACAATAACACGATACGAATTGTTGCGTAGCAGCTGCAAACAATGATCACATGAAGTGGCGGCTTGCGTGCTAATTCCAATTTTATCCAGATGATGGCTAAGCAGGTTCTGGATCATCGGATCGTCGTCTACGATTAACACATCAGCCGGCTTGTTTTTTATTTCACCTGCGGGAATTTCGGGAGCAGATACAACGACTGAATCTTCAGCTCCTGTATCCTCTTTACAGATTTCGCTTTCAGTATTTACGGCTTCTTCGCAAACCGGTGAGGCTGTTTCAGTTACCGGAGCTGGTTCGCAGTCGCCACTTGTTTTTCGGGCAGCCAGATCCTGAAGTCTGGAAACGTAGTCTGAAACATCTGCCTGGTTAGAGGTTTCGACCTCTTCAGTTAATGTCCTGAGCTCATCGAAGCATTCAAGCAGCAGGTTGATTGTTTCATTATCGGCAACAAACAGACGATCTCGAACCATATCGAGTACGTTTTCAATACTGTGCGAAAGCTTTCCGATTACCTCCAGACCAACGAACCCCGATTCCCCTTTAATTGTATGGGCGGATCGAAAGACTTTGTTAACGAGTTCATCATCCCAGTCATCTCCCATATGTTCCAGTCGGAGCAGATCCGCTTCGATTTGATCGAGGAGATCGGCTGCGTTACTGACAAACATTTCCAGGAGTTGGTCATCGCAATCTAATTCAGTTGAGATTTGGTCTGCCATTGATCAGGCTTTCAGTTGTCGTCGTGTTGTGCAGCGCTGCGATGTTTAGTCTTTGCAGTGCTTTGTCGGTGTTAATGTTGTTGCTGAAAAGTATGCCGCTTGTGCCGTTGTTGTTCTAAATAGAATTAAACAGTTGCACCAATCCATTTAGAGAGTTTTTCTTTCAGGTTGGCCGGTGTGAATGGCTTAACGAGATAATCACTGATTCCATTTTGAACTGCTTCGACCACTTTGCTGCGAGACCCCTCGGTAGTAATCATGATAATGGGGACATCTTTGTTGATCTTTCGAATTTCGATCAACAGTTCCAGCCCGTTCATATTGGGCATATTCCAGTCGGTAAAGATGACATCGATGCTGTTCTGTTTGAAAATTTCCAGAGCCTGGACGCCGTCTTCTCCTTCGAAGACATTTTCGTAACCAAGGGTTCCTAATGTTTTTTTGGCAACCATGCGAGTCATGGCGGAATCGTCTACAACAAGAATGTTCATTTTGAATTCCCTTTGGACAAATTTTGAATTGATGCGAATTAAAAGTTGATAATACGAGCGATTACTATTGGTCGTGACTTAACCGGCAACAAAACCGAACAGAACCATGAATGGTCCGATATCGGAATCGTACTTTACGTACATGGGATGAGCCTGCGTCGGAAATTCGATATGGTGGTTCTCACCATAAATGACATTGGGAAGTCCCAGGTGCATATCCGGATCTTTAATTTTGTCCTTGGCAGACCCACCAACCACGTTAGAGAACTCACCGACGGCATCGCAAACGAGTTCGTCGATTTCTTCAGGCATCATTTCAATCATACGATGCACTGCTTCAAATGCTGTTTCCTTTGGCAGGCTCAGGCAGATTGTTCCATTGGTGCCTCCGGAGAGCCCGATGACTGCTGTAATATCGTAAAATGGTGTTTCACGCGTTTTTAACTGCAACTCTTTTCTGGTCACTTTGCAACCCAGCATAATGTCGAAAGTTTCGATAGTTGCTTCCAGTACCGGGTTGATAATATTCGCTGTTAAATTGGCTTCCATTAAATCTGCCATGGGGCTCACTCCTATAGGGACCTGTCCTGTGTTTCTGGTTAGCTGAACATTGCTGGTCTGAAAAATACAATTTCAATGCAAAGCTAGAACATAAATCGGAAACATGCTGGAAATGTTGCAAAAAAACAGCAGATTCCCCAGAGAGTGAATGCTATGTAAACCGATCAATCGGATTTATTGCTAGAGGTGGACATGTCGCTGTTCACTTGCGGGGTGAATACCTCAATAGAGGGAGGAACCAACTTTGTGGTTTCAAAAGAAGCTAGGTTTTAGAGAGTTCTTCCGGCTATGACGCAGCAGTGTCGGAGCAGCCATCTTCATTTATTCAATCGTTGTAGTAATGGAACAGTCCAGATGAGTGCCGTTAAAGAAGTAAACCAGACTGAGGAGCAGGTCAGTATTTCGCTGAATGATTTGATCATCGGGCGAACATTAAATGCACCGCTGTACGATAATAATGGACTGCTGCTGTTGGCAGCCGGTTCGGAAATTACGCAAGAGGTTAAGCAGGCCCTCAAACAACGTGGTGACAATAGCGTCATGATTTCACAAGAGGATCTTTCTCGTGTAACATTAAGTCAGATCGACCCCGGCAATATCAAATCGATTGCACAATTCGATACTGAACTGACAAAAAAAATAGATGCGATTGTCGAGTCCGGTTTACTGACGGTCAAAAATGATGGGCCTGCCGTAAAGAATAATGTTACTTTTCTGGGGCGAAAAGGGTACGACGAAAAACAGCGAAAGCACCTGGTGCAGCAGCACGAATTGAACGGGCAGGCACTCGACTCGATGATTAGCGATGCACTGCACGGCGAAACGATGGATGGAGATATTGTTTCAGCAATGGCTGCCCAATATTTACAGGAAATGACAACCGATACCGATAACGTTCTCACTTCCGCCATGGATCAGTTCCAGGGAGACTCCATCGCTTCGCGTTCGTTGGAAGTTTCTCTGTTGGCGATGGCAATCGGGATTGAAATGAATCTCGATGCAGACAACGCCCGCAATCTGGCCGTTGCCGGGCTGGTACACGATTGGGGAATGATGCGAGTTCCCGAGGAAATCCGAAACGCAACCGAGCGGCTCAATCAGATACAAATGCTGGAAATCAAAAAACACCCTATTTACTCACTGGAAATGCTGCAGAATGTTTCTTCGTTGCCGCGAGTTGTTTCGGTTATTGCGTATCAGGTTCACGAACGATTTAACGGGACAGGATATCCACGTGGTCGTAAAGGAAACAGTATTCATCAGTTTGCACGGATTCTGCAAATTGCCGATGCCTTCATCGGAATGACATCCCCAAGACCATATCGCGCCCCGATGATGCGTTATGCTGCAATGGAATGTTTGATTCGCCAGGCGAAAGAACGGTATGTCGATCCTGAAATTGTCCGCGCATTATTGAAAATTCAATCGCTGTTTCCAATCGGAAGCTTTGTCACACTGACAGATGGCTCTGTTGCTCAAGTTGTCAGGCGAAATCAAGACTTCTACACAGAACCAATTGTTGCCAGAGTACAAGATGCCCAGGGAAACAATGTTGATCGCGAACACGACAGTAACCTGATTAACTTGCGAGAAACAGAAGGGCTGAACGTTCTCCAGGCCCTGCCCACTCCCGGTTCAAACGAAATCGTCTTCAGTGACGACCTCTACAATTCATCGCTCGAATCTTCCCAGCACTATGAATGATGCTGGCGAGCTGAATATGAGAACTTCCCGAAGGGGGGATGATATTGCCTTGTTGTCTGCAGTGGGCAACTTGCCGAAAATCATCCTGCTACAGAGGCATTAAAAACCTCGCAGTTCCCTATCGGAACCTCTATCAGTTCAAACGAGACATTTCTGCCGGCCTTGTTCGAACGTGTTGTATTCCACGGGCAGAGAAGAATACCTTCCCTCTGTTCAATGCTTTTAATTGAATAAATAGAGGTTCTCTTATCTGATAGCTCGCAATGCTTGTTCAAAATATTTCAAGGATCCTGTTTTGTTTGTGACGGCTTGCTCGCTTTCGAATTCCCATCAAATTGATTATTCTTAACGCCACGCTAAGTAGCATGCATAAAACACATCATGGAAGAGATCTTCCATGAATTCACTAATAATAAAAATTTTTGTCCACCCTTGTGATAACCTGGAGCTCCTCATGTCGATCGACAATCCTTTCGGTGTCGAAAAAACACTTTCAACTTCTGCTGGTCAGTTTCGCTATTTCAGCCTGCCAGATCTGGCAAAACAAGGTCTGGGTGAGGTTTCGACATTGCCTTATTCGATCCGTGTTTTGCTCGAATCGTGTCTGCGGAACTACGATGATTTTATCGTTTCGAAAGAGGATATCGAAAATCTTGCTCGGTGGGATGCGAAGAACGTCAAAAATGTGGAGATCCCGTTCAATCCCGGTCGCGTTGTGTTGCAGGACTTTACCGGTGTGCCTGCCGTGGTTGATCTGGCAGCGCTTCGTTCTGCGATGGTTCGTATGGGAGGGGATCCGAAAAAAATCAATCCGCTCGTTCCGTGCGATCTGGTGATTGATCATTCGGTGCAGGTGGATGAATTTGCAACTCGTTTTGCGCTCGAACATAATGTCGATATTGAATTCGAACGGAACCTCGAACGGTATCAGTTTCTTCGCTGGGGGCAACAGGCGTTCGATAACTTCAGTGTTGTGCCACCCGCGACCGGAATTGTGCATCAGGTCAATTTGGAATACCTCGCCAAAGGAGTTCTCAATAAAGAAGGAGTCGTCTATCCCGATTCACTCGTCGGGACCGATTCTCACACGACAATGATTAACGGCCTGGGTGTTCTCGGCTGGGGAGTGGGCGGCATTGAAGCCGAAGCGGTCATGCTTGGACAGCCCATTTACATGCTCATGCCTGAAGTCGTCGGCCTCAAACTGATTGGCGAAGTTCCCGAAGGAATTACCGCAACAGATCTGGTGCTGACCGTTACGCAGATGCTGCGCGAACATGGTGTGGTCGGCAAATTTGTTGAATATTTCGGGCCGGGGCTGGAACACATGTCGCTGCCTGATCGTGCAACACTTGCCAACATGGCTCCCGAATACGGTGCAACGTGCGGCTTCTTCCCCGTTGACGCCGAAACGCTGCGATACCTGGAACGAACCGGGCGAACAGTCGAAGAAGTTGAACTGGTCGAAAAATATTACAAGGCTCAAGGCTTATTCCACGACAGCAGTTCTCCCGAACCACGATTTACTTCTGTGCTGGAATTGGACATGAGCACAATCGAGCCTTCGATGGCAGGACCAAAGCGTCCGCAAGATCGGATTCTGCTCAAAGAAATGCAATCCACCTGGAAATCAGCCTTGAAAGAAACCTTCAACCGGACCGGACCCAGCCCGGAAATTGAAGTGAAATTTAATGGCGAGAACCCAACGATTACCGACGGAGCAGTCACCATCGCAGCAATCACCAGTTGCACCAACACGAGCAATCCTTCAGTGATGATTGCAGCCGGAT
>WFOZ01000197.1 GCA_015487825.1 Planctomycetaceae bacterium | reverse complement strand
GCACTGAGATCATGCTGCCAGGAGGGCAAGTCCATATCATGCAGGCTGATCTTCACCTTGTTACCAATGGTGGCGTCGTTCAGGTCTGGCAGATCATCATCGTCAAATTCTGCATTGGCGAAGGCAGTGGCAATATCTTCAAAGCCCACATCACTGCCGGTGCGATTGAATTCTTCAATTTTCTCCAGCGTGTTCAAGTGACTACGTTGCAAGTTTTGCAGGGTCATGCGAAAAGCATAAACCGAGCTTTCCAGGCGTTTGAGCAGATTGGTGGTCATGAGCGCTTGCAGGCTCTTTTCCCGGTCTGCCTGACGTAGCTTGCCCCTACCGCCACCTACTTCGGTGTCGTAGAGTTCTTCATATTTGGCCAGGCGACTGGGCAGGATGTAACTTACCGGGGCGTATACCGACAGGTTCAGTGACGACAGCTGGGCAAATATCTCATTAAAGCCAATGACATCGTTACGTTGTGTCAGTGGGCTGTGAACCGATATGGGCTTGAGGCGTTCAGGGAATTTCCCAATCTCAGAGGTATCGTAAAAGGTTTCGATATGTTTGCGTGAGCGGGCAATAGTGACACTATCCAGCAGTTCGAAGAAATCAAAATCGAGGGCATTAAGTATCGCCCCGGCAGTGCGTTCTTCTGCGGGTAGCGTGGACCAGTGATTGAAAGCAGCCTGTGCCTTACGGAAGACCTCATCTATGCCCTTTTCGGTGCGTAGTTTTTTGGTAAGGTTTTCTGAATCGCCTTCATAAGCGAGTGCCAGCTGGTTTTTTAGATCACTAAACCGATTGTTGACCGGAGTGGCTGAAAGCATCAGCACTTTGGTTTTTACGCCTGCCTTAATAACGGCATTCATCAGTCTTTGGTAGCGGGTTTCGCGATCTTTGTAGACATCATTGTTGCGAAAGTTGTGGGATTCATCGATCACCACCAGATCATAATTACCCCAGTTGATGCGGTTGAGCGGCGTGCCAAAGGACTCACCCGAGGTGCGTTGTAGATCGGTGTGGCAGAGCACGTCGTAGTTAAAACGGTCTTTGGCGAAGATATTGGTGGTCAGGTTGCGGTTGTAGTTAAGCCAGTTGTCAGCCAGTTTTTTTGGACACAGCACCAGCACCGACTTATTACGTAATTCGTAGTATTTAATCACGGCCAGTGCGGTAAAGGTTTTACCCAGGCCGACACTATCAGCCAAGATGCAGCCGCTGTAGGTCTCCAGCTTATTGATAAGGCCGGTGGCTGCATCACGCTGGAAGTTAAAAAGCTTGTTCCAGATGAGGCTATCCTGGTAACCCGTTCGATCATTGGGTAGAACATCTTCCGAGATATCTTCCAGGAATTCATTAAAGATGTTGTAGAGCATCAGGAAGTAGATGCGCTCTGGGGAGTTTTCGCGATAGACCGAAGCGATGTGATCACACAGCCTCTCTGTAACGTCCTCAAGCTTAGCTGCATCATTCCAGACCTGATCAAACAGGCTGATATATCGCCCTGTCATGGACGGGTCATCCATTTTGTTCACAAAGTTTGAAACAGCATCCCCTTGCTGGTAGCCCAGATCCACAGCTGTGAATCCATGCAGCGGCAGATAAACAGATTCAGCCTGTTGATCCTTCACACTAGCGAATTGCTGCATGGGAGCCTTACTGCGATTGGAACGGAAACTGGCTTTACGCCGCATCCAATCAGCACACTCTTTGGCTATTGCTCGTTGAGTGAGCCTGTTTTTAAGCTCTATTTCAAACTCGGTTCCATAAATGCTGCGTTCACGTTCCCTTTTAGGGATGAGGAATTCCCGCCGCTCTTTCTTTACCTTATCCGTCACCTCTTCGGGCACAAAGGTAGGTGCGGTAAATATGAACTCTAGCGATTCAATACTCTCAAGCTCTTCCTTTAAGGCTTCATAGGCATAAATTGAAAAGCAGGATGCTGCGATTTTCAGACGGGCACCTGGCTTGATAGTCTGCTTCAGGTTGTCACCCAGGAGGTGATTGATGTTGTCTATAAAATCCATGAGTTGATTCTCTCAGTCATCATAACCCGGGGCAATCTTCAGCTCTCTAACCCCGTATAGAGCCTGTCGATTTCTCAGCCAGAGGCGATATTCAGCGCCTTGTAGCGAGTGGTCTTCACTACAATCTACGTTCCAGCGCCTGAGAACATAACCTGCGACAGCTGCCCTCACATTCACCTTGAGCAGACCCTCCTGCATGGCGTAATCAAGCTCGATTGTTTCAGGGTGTTTCAGATTAGGGTGCGGGACAATCTCCATCTCCACAATGCGGTTCCATTGGATATCCGCCTCGCGGGTTTCATGCTCTTGTGGTTCACTTTCAATCAGCTTTGGGTCAGTAATGCGTGTGACAACAAAATCGATAAAAGCCTGGCGCTTGCGGCAATATCCACGAACATGCCAACGCAGACCATTATCGACCAGTACAAATGGGATGATTTCGCGCTGGCTTTGGCCTGATGCGATAGAACGATAGTTGATACGCACGACTTTGTGCTGATGGATTGCCCGAGTCAACACAGCGAGTACCGGCAATTGAGGTTGACTCAGATTGGCTGGCATCTCACAGGCAATGACTGCTTTATGACTACCGATGAAATCCTCTCCAAACCCATGTGACAAGGCGGCCAGTGCTTGGGTTGGCGAATATTCAAACATCGGTTTGAAGCTCGGTTTTATTATGTAGGCTTTGGCCTTGGTATCGTATTCAAGATTTTTGGGAGCTAACTCCCTATAGAGGGAGATATCACGGGTGGCGGCTGCCTCTTTGATACCAAAACGATTCACCAAATCATTTCTACCCACCGCACCAAGAAAAAATGCTTTGAAATCAATATGTGACAAGCGCTCTTGCTGAGTCTGACTTATATCTGTCAGTTTCAATGTATCCACCCCTTAGTTGTAATCTGCCCATTTTGCACCAAACAGGCATCTATTGGTAATATATTTTCTATATCACATAGAATTTGGCTGTTGACATCATCATTTTGATGATGATTAAATGAAGGCAAATACTGGCGAGTGGCTCCAGTATAAATTTTGCTATAGGAGCAAATCATCATGGCTACCAATCCTCCCACAGGCGATGGACATAGAAATGGCGCTGTTCGAGGCCGCTCCCAAACACAAACCCCTTCGGGGCACTACGTGAAGCGGGATGCCGGAACAGGCCGGTTTATGGATGTTAAGACATCCAGCAAGACCCCGTTTAAAGGGGTGAGAAAAGAGAAATAACCGGTGCCCCCGGCAGTTTCAGGGGGGCATCACCTGCTAACCACAAGAGGAACCGCCACATGATTAAGATTCAAGGCGCTGTTATCAAAGAACAGGGTGTTACCTTCGCTATAACCGTGGTGAAACGCCACATTCTAAATTCCCAATCACAGTGTCAGCAGACTGCATCATCATTTCGGTCACTATTTCCTGGGATGCCTATCGTTTTGATGGGGCAAGACTCCGGGGGAACGCCGACTTACTGGGGCCGTAAGGATATTGTGAACTTCCTTAGCAATATTCACCCAGGCCAGATTCCCTGGAAAGAATATACATTCAGCTAAGGAGAACATCATGATAGACATTTCATTTGAAGTTAATGGCCGCAAGGTCTCCCC
>WFOZ01000196.1 GCA_015487825.1 Planctomycetaceae bacterium | reverse complement strand
ATCTGCACCAGTGAAGGCAAAAAAAGTGGCAAAAAAACCAGCCACGAAAAAAGGTTCCGCGAAAAAAACGGCTTCTCCACAGAAGAAAGCCGTCAAGAAAAAAACAGCTACGGCAAAAAAGAAAACTACTGCAAAAAAATCAGTAAAAAAAGGGACAAAGAAAAAGTCCAAGACAGCAAAGAAGTCACGCAAGTAGCATTCATTCGATAACTGACGTGATGCCAGGATATTTTTCCAGCGGTCTGGATTCTATTTCGGTCAGCCGATTGGTGATAAATTCGTTACGCTTTGGGACAGTCGTTGCCTGAACGATCTGAAATAATCCACAGAATTCTTCAGAAGGAATCAGCATGCTTGTGCGAGATACCGTTTTCCTCCCACTGTTCTCGATGGTGCTTTTATGTCTTGGCGCAACTTCTTTTGTGTATGCTGATGAAAAATCAACTGCCGTTGTCGAAGTGGTTAAGATATCTCAGGAGAACTGGGAGAGTGTTGTTCCGGCTGGAAAAGAGGTCGATGCGATAATTGGTGATCTGGTACTGAAAAACCAATACGTCACTGCAGTTATTGCTCAGCCGGTTGCATCCCGGAACGCAAACATGACTGTGCGATCCATTGCCGGGTGCCTGATTGATTTCACGACTAATGAACATCCCGGCGATCAATTGAGCGCGTATTATCCAGGGGCAAGAACATATCCTTTTCGCTCCTGGGAAATCCTGGATTTGGATGGCAAGCAGCTAGTTTTAAAAAAAGGGGCTGCGCAAAGCAAGTCAGGAATTCAGATTCAGGTGAAGGCAGAGTCAGCGGATGCTCGTGCTGAACTGGTTGTCTGTTATCAACTGAGACCTGATTCCCGCGATCTGGCTGTTAAACAGATCTATCGAAATACAACCAAGAAGGATTTGCCGATTTTTATTCTCGATGAGATAAGACTCGATGGTGGTAAGGAAGATCAACTTAAATCCCCTAATGGATCAAACGATTTATTTTGGATTGATGACAGATTCTGGAAGCAGACTTACGGGATTTCCGCTCCCGGAAAGCTATTGAGTTCCCGCAGTGATTCCCGCAGATCGTCGCTTCGATATGGAAGCCGCGGAAGTAAGCCGGCTACTGTTTTGAAACCGGGTGAAGAGCATACACATGAAATCAGGTGGCACGTAGCTTCTGATTTGTGTGATATCCTGCTGGAGCAAACTCTGGCAGCAGGTCAATCAGCAGCTACCACCGCGATTACAGTTTTGGCATCTGATACACGAGTTCCAAACGCACGAGTTGAACTTTCAAAAGATGGTAAGTACGCAGGTACCTTGTGGTGCGATGGCAGCGGACGCATCGATCAAACATTGCCCACAGGAACTTACTTAGCCAGGGTTTCCTATCACGGTATTGCTCTGATTAAAGATTTTCAATTGCATGTTGAAAAGGGAGTTAACACTTTTACCATAAACACGTCGATGGAAGTTGGTACGTTAAAAATAAGGGTTGTCGATACCAAAGGAGCCTCTCTGCCCTGTAAAGTTGCTTTGATTGGAAAATCGGATTCAAACAAATTGAATTTTGGGCCGGAGTCTGCAGAAGTTGCAGTCAAAAACCTACTCTATCTCTATCAGGGAGAGGAAGAAATTCTGCTTCCTGCGGGAGAGTACGAGGCGATTATCAGTCGGGGGCCGGAATATGATGCGGTTTTCACTGATATTTCAATCGGTTCGACCGAGACGACTTCGCTTAACGCAACCCTCAATCGAGTTGTGGATACAACCGGCTGGGTCAGCACAGAATTTCATAGCCATAGCAGTCCTTCAGGAGACAACACGGGAAGTCAGCTGGGGCGAGTCCTCAATCTGCTCTGCGAACATCTTGAGTTTGCCCCCTGCACAGAACATAATCGCATTGATACTTATGCCCCACACATCAAAACACTTGGGATAGAAAAATATCTGGCAACCTGTACGGGAATGGAATTGACCGGAAGCCCTTTGCCTTTGAATCATCAGAATGTATTTCCGCTTATCTACAAACCACACCGCCAGGATGGTGGAGGTCCTTTAACCGATACCAGCCCCGAAAAGCAGATCCAGCGAGCCGCCTTGTGGGACAACCGCAGCGATAAACTGATTCAGCAAAATCATCCTGATATCGGATGGTTATTCTACGATAAAAATGGTGATGGCAAGCCGGATGGCGGGTACTCAGAAGCCTTGCAGCTAATCGAAGCGATCGAAGTTCATCCACTCGGTTCAATTCTGAAATTTTCAGCACAGGATGAATATAATGGCAGGGTTCATAACAATCGGATAATTAACTGGCTCCAGTTATTAAACCAGGGGTATCGAATTACAGGAGTTGTAAATACTGATGCCCATTACAATTTCCATGGTTCGGGGGGACTGCGGAACTGGGTAAAATGTTCAACAGACTTGCCTGCGGAAATTAACACTCTGGAGATTGTCCACGCGACAGAGCAGGCTCACTCGATCATGTCGAATGGTCCGTTTTTAAGTGTTTCACTGACAGATCCAGAGGACAAGAAAACTGAAGCCATTGCTGGTGATGAAATTATCGTGAAATCTGGAAAGCTCGATTTACATATTCGTGTACAATGCCCGAACTGGTTTGATATTGATCGTGTTTTTGTACTTGTTAACGGGAAGTTGCACGAATCTCATGATTATAAGCGAGCCACCGATGCAGAGAAATTTCAAACCTCCGTTGTGAAATTCGATAATACATTGCGACTTGAGTTAAAAGAAGATGCGCACATTGTTGTTGTCACAGCAGGTGAGAATTCACAACTGGGGCCTGTTCTCGGTCCTGGATGGGGAAAACAACAACCTGTCGCGGTTTCAAACCCTGTTTTTGTTGACATTAACGGTGACGGGTTCAAGCCGAATTTTGATCCGGTTTATGGCGCACTTCCGGTAAAATCCAAATGAGGAGACTGAGAGATAATGCGAAATGTGAACACAATCCCGAGGGCTTGCGGTGTTCCGCATTTCGGATAACCATTTGAGAGACTCTCGTCGGTTCCTACCAGAATTTCCACCATGCTTTTGATGGGTAATCCGGAACGGGTGGAATACTGTGCTCGGAATATCTTCTCTGGTGAAAGTTTCCGGAAGTAATGACTTCCATTTCCGGCAGCAGGACGCAGCTTAAATCGCCATCCAATCCTCCGGATGTATCGCAAAGGATTCGCTGCTTTCGGATGATTACTTTCGGAACGCAGACATGCCCGGAGATGACAGTATGCAGACAATCAGGAGGTAAAGCTCCCTCAGCGTAACTTTTTTCGCATAGCCATTGTGGTCGATTCAGAGAAAAATCTTTTTGGCGGAGGATTTTCAATTGTGTTTCAAAAGGTGCATATGGATCGAGTCCGGCATGAATGATTAAGTAACGTGGATGCTCAACAATCCAGGGGAGATTAGCAAGAAACGAACGGTGTGATTCCGGGAGGGCTTCGTAAAGGGCGTCCAGATCTGCATAGGGGACATTGTATGATGCAAAGGTGGCATCAGCACTGTAGTGATCAAGCCAGCGCTCGGCCCAGTTGGAGTACTCCGGTGCAGGGATCAATCCCAGAGAAGCAGCCATTGCAAAGTCGTGATTCCCGGCAACCGCTGTTGTGCGAGGATGAAAATCGATGAACTCGTGAACCATATCGAGTGCAGCTTTGGTGTCAGGGCCACGATCAACAAAATCGCCGGCAAAAACAATCCATCGCTTCTCAAAGTGAGGCGCATCCTGCAAACGATCCAGAATGACTCCAAGTTTATCAACTTGTCCATGCACATCGCCAATGACTGCAATAGGACCATCAATTTCAGTAACCAGTTTCATTTCCATCTTTCTTGCCGATAAGCTACCCACGCAGCGTTTCAGAACAAAGCCCCTGATTATGGTTGAGAGATATCGTGTCTCAGCACCGATTATATCATTTTATTCTCCATCAATCATAACCGGGAGAGGCCGGATTCCAAACAGGAAGGGGCTTCCAATGTTCCGCATGGCGGGCATCCACCTCCTCTGCTGCCCAAGGCAAAGTGGTGCAGCAGGTATGGAACCTCACCTCAGATATAATAACAGATTTTCCTTTAATGACCAAAGTGTACTTTTTAGAGAAACAGCAGACAAAAACCAAAAGTACAGTGTGGCCTGAATATTAAACGGTAAATATTTACCAGCGTGCCCGGCTCATCCTGATGGTTGAAATTCAAATTTAATGTTTTTGAAAGGTGTGCAACAGGCAAAGAAAATGGTCTTTGGTAGTATTGAAGGCGAAATGCCACGGGTATTTTCGAGTAAAACAGGATCATGGTATTGCTTAACTTGTGTCTTATTCTTGCATGAATGTAGAATGACACGAACTTGTCTCTAGTCAAGTTCAGTTCTTTTTCAAATTAGTCTCACCTTCGGGGAGTAAGCACGGAATGACGTCCGCAACGGAATCACTTAAAGATTTACACCAACTCCACTTAACTATCGAGGAATCTCAGGGCGAATTAAATCGTGGCCCCAAGCAGATCCAGGCTCGAGAACATATTGTCAAAAAAAGAGAAGCGGCTTTAAGTGAATTTCTGGATAATCTCAAACATTTGAAATTGTCTTCGGATTCAAAATCACTGGAACTGAAAACGCTGGAAGGCAATCTTGAAGCACTGCGGGGAAAACTGAATGCTGCCAGTTCAAATCGGGAATTCGATACGATCAAAGGGCAGATCGGTGCAGATGAGATGGCTATGTCTGTTCTTGAAGATGAAGTATTAGAGTTACTTGATCGGATTGATGAAGAATCCGGAAAACAGAAGCAGATTGAACAGGAGCTTGAAGAGGCTAAGCAACAAGCTGCTCAGTTTACGGAACAATTTGCCCAAAGAGCACAGGAACTGAAACAGGAACTGGAAGAGCTGAATCAGAAATTGCAGGCAGCAGAAAAAATGTTGCCACCAGAACCACTGACTTTGTATCGCAGACTTGTAACCCAGAAGGGGGCCAAGGCGATGGCGAGAGTGCGTGGCGGTGCCTGCAGCAACTGCTTT
>WFOZ01000195.1 GCA_015487825.1 Planctomycetaceae bacterium | reverse complement strand
GGGATAATCTCTGCATTCCATGCTACGGCTCCTTCTTCCTTGCCTGAGAACCAAACGAAAAGGGAGTCGTAGCAAATTTTCAAGATTATGGCAATTTTAAAACACCTTCTTAGTTTCCGAAAAACAGTTCGTATTTCAGGCATGACTACTCCATTGAATGGTGGATTCAATTTTGAAATGCAATTTTTTTTTTGATTTGAAAAAAAGTACCGCAGGGGGCGTTGCAACGCACCAAATGGGGGCTGTGCGTCAAAGGTGCATCACGACGCACTCTACTCTCTGCTGATCCGTAAACGATTGGGATGCCGAAGCTACCGCCCGATCATTTCGCAACGTCTCACGATTCGTTTCGAGAGCCATGTTGTAATCAAATTCAACCGCAATTGGCCTGCATAGCAGTCGCTACTTTGCTGGCAGTTCACTTCCAGTTGCTCTCCACTCCATCTCACGATGACGCAGTTACTTTCAGTTACCATGCTCAAACCAAACCCAGCTGGTTCATTCTGATAGCCGTAACCAAACTGATATTTTTCTATCATTTGCGAGCCGTTCGCAAATTTTACTGTTAGTAATGATAGACAAGGATTCTCACCCTGCAAATTCAACACGCTCACAGACGCACCATCTTGTTGCGGGGCAACCCAACCGCTAAAAGCGGATGGGCCACTCGCGATATCTTCAGGGAGACTTTGAAGTCTGCTTTGCCTCGTCGCCGTAGCTTTTGCTCATTTGCAGACAGCCAGCGTGAGAGGTATAGAACAGTCGTCCGTTGGAGATCGTCGTGCCAACGCATTCATGAACATCGATGGCTGGACCGGTCGAAACCAGTTTTATGTTCTCAAGGTCGGAGAGATCAATCATATCCATGTTCGGGCCGAACAGAAACGGTTCAGAGAGGACGAAGTGCGTACAACGATAGCCCTGAGTTAATGTTGTATCGATTCGTCCGGTCTGCTTGTCCAACAGAAATCCTTGCCAGTTTTGTGAGTGGACGAAGAGGTGTTTCGAGCCGATGGTAACGACTTTTATCACCTGTCGGATCGGCTCCGACTCCCACACCAGCGAACCGTCTTTCGCATCAACGCACCACACAAAACTGTTGTGGTCTTTGAGCTGATCATACCCGCCGAGATACAATCGTCCGTCTTCTGCGGAAATGGTGCAGCCACCATGAACGAAGTATTTTGTTGTCAGCCATTTCACGTTGCCCGTTGTCGGATCGATGGCAGCAGTGACTCCTTTCGCCCCTGGACGCCCTCGTCGCACCGCTGGCGAGTTGCCAAAATAACAGGAGTAGTACAAGGTACCATCTGCCAGACAAATTCCAGATTCGTCTCCACCGGAACCATGTTTAGAAAAGTCAATCTTCCAGACTTCTTCGCCGGTGTCGATATTCCACGCCTTAAGCAGAGGTTGATGGTCGTCAGGAAAATTATCCACTTTCTGATGTCCGAACAGCCATCGATTGGGCAGGTATTTTCCAGTGCCATACATATAAATGACAAGATTGCCGTGAATGATCGGTGGAAGTTGTCGGTTCCAGCTAGGTGAGCCTGCAATCGGAGTTTCCCAGCAAAGCTCGCCTGTTTCTGCATCCAGGCAGCGCAGCCACGACCGGTCCAGGCCCGCTTGTGGTACGAAGATACGGCCGTCATGGTAAGACAGTGATGTATACGAAATATGAGTGCCGGGGAAGTAGTGCTGCCAAAGCTGTCGCCCGGTTTCCTGTTCGACAGCGAAGATTTGTCCTTCAGCTGTGTGCGTATAAAGCCGACCGCCGCCACAGGTTGAGAAATGTTTGACCGACCCGTCATAACGTCGGATCCACTTTGTACGGAAAGGAGGCTTCACATTCTGGTTACTTCGATTCGCGTTAGACCAGTTGCCAAAGCTCGTGAACCAGTCGTACTTCGCGCTCGCCAGAGAGCTGGAAAGCGGGCTGCGTATTGTCCAGATACCAAGATCCTTCGTCGGCAGTGGCTTTTTCCCGTTGGGACCGAGAATATAAAGATAACCATCTTCGCATCCGAAATAAATGTGTCCATCGGCAACAGCGACAGGTGCGCTGATTGCTTTTTTAAAGGCTGTCTGGAACGACCACGTTTTCTCTGTACTCCTTTCTTTCTGGTGTAGAGGGACAACGTAAAGTCGGCCGTTCAAGCCGCCATAGACAGCTGTTTTGTGGAGTAATACGGGCGATGAATGTGAAGGGTAGCCGCCCAACCGTTCTGGTTCTTCGCGCCCCACCGAATATCTACACAAGCCGTACCCTTGCTGAGGACGGCAGCGATACACATCCCGCCCTCGCAGACTGACAGAGTTGAAACTACCACAACCAAAATTTTTAGGACCTGTGACCGTACCTGCAACCGTTTCCGATTCCATCTGACCGTTAACTCGACGATTGATCTGAAGTTGCCCCTTGTTGTCGTTTCGCATCCATTGGATATACGCATCTCCTGTTTCACTGATGCTTACCCCTGTGATCACGATATCTTCACGCGGACCATGAAATCGGTCCAGCAGTTGAGCCTTGTCTGTGTCATCTTTCAGCCAGATTGCCGTATTCCCTACAGGAATAATCAGCGTCTTGCCGTTGACGGCCATATCGCGAGTACAGCAAAACTGCTGTGCATAGTTGATTCGCTCACCTTTTCTGTATTCCAACCAGTCTTTGCCATTCCAACGATCTCCCGTGAATCCCAGGTGTTTGCGAACATAGTCCCACTTCCAGCAGACTGTTCCGTCTGGTTCCAGCGCATAAATCTGAGCACCGAGTGAAGCGAAATAGACTCGGTTATTAGCAACCACCGGTGCCCCGAAAATGGGCTCACCACACGCTATTTCATTAACGACATGTCCATTCATTGTGTCCAGCACGTAATAGGTTCCGCCCATCGTTCCGAAGTGCAGAAATTTCCCTGCGATTGCAGGCGAAGAGACGTTGTTACAATTGAACTGACCACCTTTGGATTGGAAACGCCAGATTATTTCTAGCGTCTTCTGATTGATACAGAAGACAACTCCCGATCCATCGATAACAAAAACACGCCCCTGTGACACAACAGGCGCTGTGAAGATAGCATCAGTCAGCGGTATAGCACCGACCAAACCGAGCGAAGAAGAGATCTTTTGTGTTGGCACGTTGCCCGAATGCCGGGAGTCATACTTGAGTTGAACCCAGTCGTCGGCGCGAGCCACCGCAGAGAATAACAGGCTCGCCAACACGGTAATGGCCTTGATGCGGTTTCGATAAGTGGATCGCCTGAAAGGGATTCGTTGTGCCACATTCTGATTCATTCTTTGGGCTCTCTAAAAGTAGTGATGAGTGAGCAAACCACATTTCGTGCCTGGGTTTGTGAATCGACAGAATATCATACAGTGTGCACTGAACAAAACCAGAATCAGATATTCCAGCACAGTTGGCAATCATCTTGATGTCCGAAACTTAAATTGAATTCACTTTACAAAAGAGAGGAAGCTTCGGAGGGACTCGGGCAAATAGTCCCAGATTTTGTTCAGAGATTTCACTCATTTTTGATCCCAAGGAGGACCTTGGCAGCGAGTCGATCATTTTTCAGTGACAATACGGGAAAGTTACACGTTCTTGACTGTCACCGAGGACCCACTGCTGGCGAGGATGAAATCTTGATTGATTTCCTGTAGTCCCTTTGCTTCCTCTATCGCAAGTGGCCCAGCCACTAAAGTGGCAGGGTGTGTTGCAAACGCACCCAATGAGGGCTCTGCTTCAAAGGTGCGTCACGACGCCCCCTACTCTCTTAAGGGCTAGTATCAGACAAGCAGTTGGCGATCCTTTGATGTCCCCGGGCGAGTGCAAGGTCCATCGCTGTTTGTCCATTCATATCCACGAGACCTTTTTTTGCTCTCCAACGAATAAGGAGGCAAACTAAATCAAAGTTTCCATTGGAAGACGCAATCATTAATGGTGTTCGACCACCTCTGCTACGTTCATTGACTGGTGCGCCCGCTCGGAGAAGCAGTTCAACAGTATCATTATGGCCTCGCATGCATGCGTACATAGTGGCGCTCCCTTGAAAGCCATCTCGACCATTGACAGAAACTCCTTGATCGATGAGATTACGTACTGTCGTTGTGTCGCCTCTCGCCGCTGCCTCAATCAACCTATTCGGCGCTAAAATCAGCTCAATACAGAAGGCAAACAAGACCAAACAAGCGAAGTAACCTACGGTCACAAGTAGAAGATATCGGATGCGAACAGCGGACTTTAACATCGCATAGATTGCGGGCCAAACGAGTACGATTGAGTAT
>WFOZ01000194.1 GCA_015487825.1 Planctomycetaceae bacterium | reverse complement strand
TCTTCCGCACGATGAGTGGCGACTGGAAGCGACTCTGTGACTGGACGTGCGAGTGCGAACACATAGGCCCGCGTGGCCACGGAGCGAAGCGATGAACAATACCTATTGGGAAGGACGCAAGGATCTGCAGTATTACCGCACGGTGCGGGAGTTCGCGGAGAAATACTGTCCGGACGGAAAGACACTGCTCGACGTGGGCGGAGGTGTCGGTTTGGGCTGCCGCTATCTGGAATGGTTCGATCGGTACGAGCGGACGTCAGTCGAGACTCCGACGAGAGGCTGCACTATGGACGATGTTCGTGTTCTCCATTCGGATTTCATGGATTGGGAACCCGACCAACAGTACGACCTGGTGCTCTGCCGGCAAGTGCTGGAGCACGTTCACGACGCCAGCGCGTTCGCCCGCAAGCTGCTTGAGTGCGGCTGCGTGGTCATCATCTCGGTCCCGTACCGCTGGCCGGCCGGTGCGTGCAGCGAGCACGTTCACGATCCGGTCGACGAATCGAAACTCAACGCATGGACGGAACGTGAGCCGGTCGAGAGTGCGGTCGTGGACTCTCGACTGGTCGCTGTTTATTCCCAAGATGAATGATTGAAGTTAGTACACTCATGAGTGCACACTGTATATCTGAGGCGTCGGTAGATGTTCGATTCGCTGAAGCATGTTTTGGTAAATACAGCAGTTTCAATCCAGATGTTCCCGGTATGGGTAGCATAAACAGGCAGATCAGGTACAACGGCAGTATGAAACAGAAAAGAAACAGGAGCCCCATTCCAGTTGTTGATATTTTCGCCGGCCCCGGTGGGCTTGGTGAGGGGTTTGCGCGATATCCGTATCAGAAACCGGATTCCCCAAAATTTCAGATACGTCTCTCTATCGAGAAAGACATTCGATCGCATGAGACGCTGCGTTTGAGAAGTTTCACAAGACAGTTCCCGCTTCAAAATATTCCGGTTTTGTACTATCAGGTATTGCAGCAGACAGAACGTTCTTTGGATGAACGCATCCATGATCTGTTTGAGAAATACCCCCGGCAGGCGGAGGCAGCAGAAAGGGAAGCTGTTTGTGCAGAGCTGGGAAACAGGAAATTCAATAAAGTGATAGAGAATTCACTTTCCCAGGCGGTTGGCGATGTGAAAGACTGGGTTCTCTTGGGAGGTCCCCCCTGTCAGGCCTATTCACTGGTTGGAAGATCCCGCAATCGTGGAAAGGAAGATTATAAACCGGAACAGGACCATCGCCATTTTCTTTACCAGGAATATCTGAAAGTAATTGCCACGCATCTGCCTGCGGTATTTGTCATGGAAAATGTCAAAGGGCTTCTTTCTGCGACCGTCAGCAACAAAAGGATTTTTGAGCAGATCGTCCGTGACCTGCAGAACCCATGTCAAAGCCTGGGGAAAACCGGCAGAAAGTCTGGAGGAGTCAAGAGTTCCTATCGACTCTACTCTCTGAATGATTCCTCCCAACTCCACATGTTTGGGGAGCATTCCAATCCGGACTTCAAAAACTTTGTCATCCGAATGGAAGACCATGGTGTACCGCAGGCAAGACATCGCCTGATAATTCTTGGAATCCGGGAGGATCTTGCTGTCGACAGAATTCCCATGGCATTGGCACCGGCTGAACCGGCCCCTGTCTCAAAAGTACTTGGAGATTTGCCACGTCTGCGTTCAGGGCTTTCCAAGCAGGAAGACACCTGTACCGAATGGCTCAAACAGATTGCCAGAGCTACCAGGTCACCCTGGTACCGGAATTTGGGAAAAGAACAGTCAGGTCTGAAACTCGCTATAAAAAAGGCTGTTTCCGAAATGAAACAGGCTGATCTTGATCGTGGATCCGAATGGATTCCGCATCGGGCAAATCCCGTTTACCTGAAACATTGGTTTTCAGACCGAAAGATGCGGGGAGTGTTCAATCATGCAACCCGAGGGCATATTCCGGAAGATCTTCATCGCTACCTTTTCGCAGCCTGTTTTGCCGGGGAAAATGAGTATTCACCATCCCTGAAAGACTTTCCCGGCGACCTGCTGCCCAATCATCAGAACGTTCGCAAGTCTCTCTCGGGAAGCCTGTTTGCCGATCGGTTCCGGGTCCAGGTGGCAGAGAAGCCTTCAACAACCATAACAAGCCACATCTCAAAGGATGGGCACTATTATATTCATCCGGACCCTTCACAATGCCGAAGTCTTACCGTCCGGGAAGCAGCTCGGTTACAGACATTTCCAGGTTGAATTCTAGTTTTGAAGCACCATGACAGAAAACACATTAAACCGACATTTCTATTCCGATTCGATTGTATCATTTCTTGCTACAAGCGACGAGGCAATCATTGGAGAGATGGTAAAAAACAATAACTTCGGTCTTGAGCCCACTCAGCGTGATGCCTGGGTTGAAGAAATTCGAATTTTAAAATCTTTTTTGCCACTCGTCTCTACTCAAGGAAATGTATATTTTGAATATTCAATTCCAAGACTTGGTAAGCGAGTTGATGTTGTAATTGTTATTGGTCCCGTTCTCTTTGTTCTTGAATTCAAAGTGGGCGAAAAGGAATTTTTAGCACACGCTATAGATCAAGTCTGGGATTATGCTCTTGATCTCAAAAATTTTCATGAGTCGAGTCATGAATGCATTATTGCTCCGATTCTTGTTGCAACAAAAGCTCCAGATCAAATGTCGGTTGTAGCAAAGACACATCAAAATGACGGCATCCTATTGCCGATTAAAAGCAACGAACAGACACTTTCTGATGTTTTTGAAAAAGTTTTAAATTTTACAGATGGTCCAATAATAGATCCTGAAACTTGGGTGTCAGGTCGCTACCAGCCAACTCCAACGATAATTGAGGCCGCGACAGCTCTATACAGTGGCCATTCAGTAGGTGAGATATCTAGAAGTGATGCCGGGGCAACAAATTTAACCTCGACTACTCACACAATTTCAGAAATTATAGAATGGGCAAAGACAAATTCTAAAAAGGCAATTTGTTTTGTAACGGGTGTCTGTGCTGGACCCCAAAAACTGGACAGGTTGTTAAGGTATAAAGGTAACCT
>WFOZ01000193.1 GCA_015487825.1 Planctomycetaceae bacterium | reverse complement strand
CCGTTGAAACGAAGTGGACTGAAACTGAACCGGGATGGAATCCGTATTCCTCCCTCAAAAGGTAATCAGGCAGCTGTATTTCATTACACAGCCGCCCCCTGACACATAATCGCACCAACTGAACCCGGAACCGGATACCACATGCAAATCCCGTTCAAAATTCTCTGAATGCAGCCAGCGGCACGGCGCTCACCGCTGCCCCGGATTATTGACAAGCAAATTATCGCTTGTCAAAACGTGACTAAATAAAAGAAGTTACGGCTACATCACTCTAAACGTGAATTCCAATAAACTCCACATAACATACAAAAGAGAATTTTTACGCTACTACAGGCGTTTGGGATTGAAGGGAGTACGAGGGATTTTTCCTGATGCTCTTTCGCGAAGCAGTGGCCTGAGCCGCTTGATAACTGAAATGGCTCTGGCGTCGGGATGCAGTGCAAGATTATTGAATTCCTCTGGATCGGTGTGATGATCGTACAGTTCGACACCGTGCATTGCCTCTCCCCACTCTGTATATCGATACCGCTCTGTGCGAATACTGCACCCCATGACCGGCTCGGAAAGACGATCATCTGCGGGACGAAGTATTTGCGTTACTGCAAAGCCATTCCATACTGCAAGTGGATCGACAAGCAATGGCTTCAAACTGCGACCAGCGAGTCTGGACTGAGGAGAGATTTCCGCCAGATCGATAAGTGTCGGATAGATATCCACAAATTCAACTATTCGCCGGCAGGCAGTACCAGCAGTTCCGATGTTCGCAGAACGAATGATTAATGGAGCCCGGGCTGACTGTTCGAAAAGCGTTCGTTTTTGCCAGATTCCATTATGTTCGCCAAGGTGATAGCCATGATCACTCCAGAAAACAACGATCGTGTTTTCTGTCAGATCAAGACGATCCAGAGCATCGAGTAATCGCCCTACCTGTGCATCTACGAATGAGACACAAGCGTAGTATGCCTGTGTCGCATTAAGCAGCGTTGGCTCGTCGAGTCCGTAATTGGAAACAGGGCAATTGTGTGCAAAGGCTGCCACTGGAATATCTTCACGATCAGATGAAGGAGCGAATGGCAGCCGCATGGACTCGATGGGATAAAGATCAAAGTACTTTTTGGGTGCAACATAAGGTGTGTGGGGGCGAAAAAAACCAACGCCAAGAAAGAAGGGTTCGTCTCTCTTTTCCTGCATAATCTTTATCGCTTCAGTCGCGATCATTCCATCAGTTTGTTCCGCATCTGTCCCGTCTGCGGCGAGCCAGCTCAATGCTCCGCTAATTTTGCGGTGCGGTTCGGCATTGAAAACCAGGGCTTCGTCTGATTTGTCCCTTCCCCTGGGGTTGACAGTTCGATTCCAGGAGGGTGGATCATCGAAACCATCCGTCCCGATAGAAGCAGGCACGTTGTAATGATAGATTTTCCCGACACGGGCGGCAAAATAACCAGCTTGTTGAAATGCCTGCGGCAAGGTCACCGCATCTGGAACTTCATCACGAAAATGTCGATCCAGATCGTAAACTTTAATAGTATCCGGACGCAGACCGGTCATAATCGATGCACGAGTAGGATTACATAGCGGTAGTTGGTTGTAGGCACGAAGAAAGCACGTTCCGCTTTGTGCCAGTCGATCGATGTTCGGAGTCCTGGCAATCAAATCGCCGTAGCACCCTAAAGTGCATGCCAAATCATCGACTGCGATAAATAGTACATTTGGTTTACACGGCCAACTTTTTCTGCTTGCTGACTCACCTGCAATACACGTTTCCGCACTGCCAAACAGAAATATCAACAGGGCAGGATAGAGGGGTGATCTGAAATAAACCATTTGAGTCTGAACCTCTGCATTATTATGGACTGGTATGTTAAATGCTAAAAAAATTGAATTCACCATTGGTTGGTACCTGGATGCTGTTTTACCTCCCAGAGGATTGACAGGCAAGCCGGTAGACAGTTTCGAGTCTCTTCTGCAATTTTTTCCGTTTGCAATGTGAGCATGTGAATTCATGGCTTCTTCGTACTGATAAAAATCAATTGCGTTAACTCCAGAATTTTATAGATGAGAGCCTGCATCCTGCTGATTGGATTTGAGCCACCAAACCCTTGCGAATACATCAGTGAAGACTTATTCTGAAATACCGTACGCGCTGTGAGCTTTATGCGCCATGGCAATAGCATTCCCTTCCCGGTATGTAAAATGAGTCTTCTCCATGAAAATGACACTACTTTATGCTGTTTGTTATACAGCGATTATGCTTCAGCCTGCTGATGCATTTGATTCACAGGGTGAATCGAAAATTCGCTTTAACGAACAGGTTCGACCGATCCTGTCCAAGTATTGTTTTGCGTGTCACGGTCCGGATTCCGGTTCCCGCAAGGCCGATTTGCGATTGGATCTTCGTGAGCCGGCAATTGAAAGTGGTGCAGTTACGCCGGGTAGCCTCATGGATTCTGAACTGATTGAGAGAATTAACAGTGACGACGCCGAACTTGTGATGCCACCACCGGAGTTTCCAAAACGGCTTAAATCGGAAGAAAAGAAACTGCTGGGTCGCTGGATCGATTCTGGTGCAGCGTGGCAAAATCATTGGGCGTTTATCAAACCCAAACGCCCTGAAGTACTTCAGCCGAAAGGTATAAAATCCTGGGCAAAAAATCCAATTGACCATTTTGTTTTAGAAAAGATTCACCAGTTAAAACTGAAGCCAAACGAACCTGCAAATCGTTACACTTTGGCACGACGGGCAGCGTTTGATGCCACCGGATTACCACCAACCTCTGAAATGCTGGAGGCTTTTGTAGCAAGCTCAGACAGAAATGCTTACAACCGGTATGTTGATAAACTGCTGGGTTCAAAACATGCTGGAGAACATCGTGCCCGGTACTGGCTTGATGCTGCACGTTATGGAGACACGCATGGAATGCACGTTGATAACTACCGCGAAATCTGGCCTTATCGCGACTGGGTGATCAATGCGTTTAATTCCAATATGCCGTTTGATCAATTTGTAATCGAACAAATCGCCGGGGACTTGCTGCCTGCCGCCACACTTGACCAACGTATCGCAACTGGTTTCAGCCGTTGTAATATCACCACTTCTGAAGGAGGAGCGATCCCCGCAGAACTAGAGGTACGCTACATGGTGGATCGTGTGGAAACAACCGCAACTGTTTTTCTGGGATTAACAGCCGGGTGTGCAGTTTGTCACGATCATAAATTCGACCCGATCAGCATGCGTGAGTTCTATCAGCTCGGTGCGTTTTTCAATAACACAACACAACCTGCGATGGATGGCAACCAGAAAGATACCCCACCGGTCATCACACTGCCCAGGGACGAATTCAAAAAAGAATGGGAAGCCATTCGTAAAACACGAATGGAGTTATCAGACAGGTTAGAAAAATGGGATTCGCAGGTAAGCCAATGGTGGATGAAACATCCGGGCGAACTCAAACATCCGATTGCAAAAGACAAACTCATTTTATCACTTCCGCTAAGTAAGAACGAACTGGCAGAAGTTGCAGATCTTCAGGATGATGGCACGATAACATTCCAGCAGGTAACCGTTCCTCAAAAGTTGCCGAAAAATGCAGTCTGGGCGGGCAATCATCCTGCCGGAGAGCGAGGAATTTTGTTCGGTGAGGGAGGCGAGTTTACGGTCGACCTGCCCCAACTTCGCACCGACGAACCGTTAACGGTCAGCTTCTGGGTTAAGACGCCAGATCGATTGCTGTCGACGGTACTGTTCGATCAGACAACAAAAACAAAAGAGAAAAAAAACGTCGGCTGGAAAATTACGAGCAGCACTCAAGGGGCTCTGACTTTTGAAATGAGTGATCATGGTGGTAAGAAAATTCGTGGTCTGCTCCCCGGAGAATCAGCTCTTCAACCACGATCCTGGCAGCATGTCTGCGTACGATATTCCGGCGGTCAATCGAATTCTTCGATCAGCATTATCGTCAACGGGCAGGATGGTGTTTTGCGAAATTCGTCAGAAGACCTTATCGATGCAACAGATTTGGCTGAGGTCCCATTGAAAGTTGCAACCAGATTGCCCACTGCTGCGTTGAGTGATATTCGTATTTATCGCCGTTGGATTTCTGATGAGGAAATCGATGTACTCAAGCAGGATTATGTGCTCAAAAAAATTCTCTCGCTAAAGAAGAACTGGAAAGAACTAAATCCGCAGCAACGAAAACTTATAACTGGTTATTACCATACAGCAATTGATAGAGCTTATCGAACATGCTTGAGCGAACTTTCGCAAACAGAACAACGACGGGACTTCATTTACTCCCGATCAACCACGACGCTTGTCATGCAGGAACGTGCAACCGCACCGCGTGCTTGGATTCTCAAACGAGGCGAATACGACAAGCAACTCGAAGAAGTTGCCCCTGATGTGCCAGATGTACTAAAGCTTGACAAGCTCGATTCACGAATAAAAAATCGTCTGGAACTGGCTCGCTGGCTGGTGCATCCCGACCATCCTCTGACTGCCCGGGTGATGGTGAACCGGTTATGGCAATCGGTGTTTGGTTATGGGCTGGTCAAAACATCTGAAGACTTTGGCGTGATGGGCGAATTTCCATCGCATCCCGAATTGCTGGACTGGCTGGCAGTTGAGTTCGTCGAATCCGGCTGGAATGTAAATCATATCATGAAGTTGATTCTCACTTCGGCAACTTATCAGCAAAGCAGCCGCGCCACGCAGGATAAAATTCTTGCTGATCGCGACAATCGTTATTTTGCAAGAGGTCCTCGACTTCGTCTGGATGCAGAAGTTTTACGGGACCAGGTACTGGCTGTCAGCGGGCTTTTACGACGTGAGATGGGAGGCCCAAGTGTCAAACCGTATCAGCCGGCCGGGTTATGGAAAGTTGTTGCGATTACGGGAAGTAACACGCGATTTTTCAAACGGGATACCGGTGATGCATTATATCGCCGGGGCATTTACACGTTCTGGAAACGAACCTCGCCGCCTCCTTCGTTAGCCGCCTTTAATGCTCCCACTCGCGAACAATGTACCGTTCGCCGCGAACGGACAAACACACCGATCCAGGCCCTGGTTTTGATGAACGATCCACAATACATCGAAGCGGCAAGGCATCTGGCGGAAAATGCAATCCAGCAGGAAAAAGAAGTGAAAGCACGTGCAAAATGGATGCTGAAAACCGCGCTTTGTAAACCGGCCAGTAAAATCGATGTCGCCGAGATAGTAGCCACCACAAAAGAACTGCACGCCATGTTTCAAAAAAAGCCGGAGGCAGCTAAAAAGCTGATCTCCACCGGTGATAGT
The DNA here is from genome assembly GCA_015487825.1 of Planctomycetaceae bacterium. Classification (GTDB taxonomy): domain Bacteria; phylum Planctomycetota; class Planctomycetia; order Planctomycetales; family Planctomycetaceae; genus Rubinisphaera. The sequence continues at coordinate 4,894 of WFOZ01000193.1, read as the reverse complement.
GTTCCTGAAAACGCGATTAACGAAACTGAACTGGCAGTTTGGACAATGATAGCCAACATCCTGATGAATCGGGACGACTTCATTAACAAATAATCCTTGCAGATGGATGAGACAGATACACTCTGCCATACATCAAAAAAGAACGTAAGCTATGAACAACAATCCGATTGATGAATGGATTTCACTGGAAACGCGGCGGCAGTTTTTTGGTCGAACTTCCAAAGGACTAGGGGCGGCAGCGTTGGCAAGCCTGATGACACAGCGAGCCGACGCACATGATGGTGGTATATTAAGAAATGGTCACTTCCCGGCCAAGGCAAAACGTGTAATCTGGCTGTTTATGGCTGGTGCCCCTTCGCATCTTGATACATTCGATTACAAGCCGAAGATGGTTGACTGGTTCGATAAAAACTTGCCGGAATCGGTACGAAAAGGCCAACGGCTAACTACGATGACAGCATCGCAGTCTCGTTTTCCAATCGCGCCCTCCATGTTTCGATTTGATCAGCATGGAGAAAGTGGGCACAGAGTCAGCGAATTGCTTCCCCATACCGGTTCGATGGTTGACGATATCGCGATTGTTCATTCCCTCTGGACCGAAGCGATCAACCATGATCCCGCAATTACATATCTGCAAACCGGAAATCAGATTCCTGGTCGCCCGACACTCGGTGCGTGGATCAGCTACGGGCTTGGTTCGATGAATCGCAACTTGCCCGAATTTGTCGTACTGAATTGTGAACCACGCGGACAGGCACTTTATTCGCGACTTTGGGGTAGCGGCTTTCTGCCCTCTACTCATGCAGGAGTCGCATTCCGGGCACAAGGCGATCCCGTGCTGTATCTTTCCAACCCTGATGGCGTTGGCGGGGAGATGAGACGACTGATGCTGGATCGTCTTCAAACGATGAATCGGCGAATATACGAACAGGCCGGCGATCCTGAAACACAAACGCGAATTGCCCAATATGAAATGGCCTTTCGCATGCAGTCATCCGTGCCGGATTTAGTTGACACTTCCGGCGAGCCAAAGCACATTCTGGAGATGTATGGCGAAGATGTCCAAAAGCCCGGCACCTTTGGGCATAATTGTTTACTCGCTCGACGAATGGCCGAGCGTGATGTCCGTTTCATTCAGATTTTCCATCGCGGATGGGATCATCACAGTGGTTTGCCAGCTAATATCAAACGTCAAACCAAAGAGGTCGATCAACCAGGATGGGCGCTCATCCAGGACTTGAAGCAGCGTGGACTACTGGATGACACACTCGTTATCTGGGGGGGTGAATTCGGACGGACAATTTACTCTCAGGGAACACTGACTAAAACGAACTACGGTCGCGATCATCACCCGAAATGTTTTTCTGTCTGGCTGGCGGGCGGTGGCATTAAAGGGGGAGTAACGCATGGGCAGACTGATGAATTTGGATATAACATCCTGCAAAATCCTGTTCATATCCGTGACCTGCACGCTACAATTCTGCACCTGCTTGGCATCGACCATATGAAATTCACCGTCAAAAACCGGGGACTCGATGAACGACTGACCGGCGTCCAGGAAGTTGCCCGCCCGGTGAAGGAAATTTTTGCATAAACGCCTTCTCTACCGTATCCCAGGCAGGAAAAAGCAGCAATCCACCCATCTCTGAGAGGTAGTGTAGACGTATACGAAATATCTATGTAACTTAGTGGAAGTAATAGAGTTAGTTACAAACCACATCAATTCGAGTTATTGACGGAGAGCAGCGGAATGTCCACTTTGTCACGTCGTTCTTTTTTACAATCTACTGTAGCAACTGCTGCTGCAACATCTTTAGCCCCAGCGGTTTTTGCCAAGGGAGGTTCTCCGAACGAAAAAGTAGTAATTGCGGTGATGGGTGCTTCAACTCACGCAAGCGGTTCGGATGGTCGGGGAAAACGGCTGGGAAAAGACTTTGCCAAATTGCCTAATTGTGAAGTTGCGTATGTCTGCGATGTTGACAGTCGCAGTCTGGGTAGTGCGGTTGAAAAAATTGGAGCAGAACAATCAAAACAGCCCAAAGGTGTCGAAGATTTCCGGCGTATTCTTGACGATAAGGATGTTGATGCGGTTCTTGTAACAACACCCGACCACTGGCACGCACCTGCCGCCATTTTTGCCTGCCAGGCGGGCAAAGATGTTTATGTCGAAAAGCCGTGTTCTCACAATCCTCGTGAAGGGGAGATGTTGCTGGAAGTTGCCCGCAAGCATCAGCGAAAAGTGCAGGTCGGAACACAACGGCGGTCTCGTCCAATGATTCGCGAAGGAATAAAGAAATTACAAGAAGGAATTATCGGCGAAGTATTGTATGGTCGCTGCCAGTACTACAGTGCCCGAAAAGGAATCGGAGTCGGTAAGGAACAACCAGCACCAGAGTGGCTTAATTGGGACCTGTGGCAAGGCCCTGCCCCGCGTGTTGCCTATAAAGATAACTACCAACCTTATTTGTGGCACTGGTTCTGGCGCTGGGGGACGGCTGAGCTTGGCAATAACGGAGTGCATTATCTGGATCTACTGCGTTGGGGACTCGATGTGGAATACCCGGATTCAGTCAGCAGTACCGGTGGAAACTTAAGATACCAGGATGATCAACAAACACCGGATACCAGTGTTACCACGTTTAATTTCGGCAAGAAATATGTCATGTTTGAACAGAGAAGCTGGTCAAGACAGTCGGTTCTTGATAGTTCCTATCCGGTCACTTTTTTTGGAGAAAAGGGATCGATGGCTATTAAAAAGGATTCCGGTTATGTCTTTTTCGACCTGAAAGGGAAAGAAATCGAATCTGCAACCGGGCCATCCGGCCAGATCAATCATCTGGAGAATTTTCTGGGTGCTGTTCGTGGCAACGAAGAATTGAACTGCGACATCCGGGAAGGACATCTCAGTACGCTGCTTTGTCATCTTGGTAATATCTCTTATCGCGTTGGACGACCAGTCAATCTCGATCCGAAAACTCATCAGGTTGTTGGTGATCCTGAAGCGACAAAACTGTGGGGCAGAGACTACCACGACGAATTCGAACCACGTGTTTAACTGGAGAGCACCAGGTTTGCCGGAAAAGAGTGATCCGTAAGACGGCATCGGAAAGTCGCCTTACGGATAATTTGCATTGCGTTTACTCAATTTAGATGAATCCTTCTATTGATGTTACTTACACCAATACTGTGCTAAACTGTGTAGCTCATTATTCTGAAAAAAGGTTAAGAGATATTGTGAGCAGAACCTGACACTGGCCGGTTAAGCAGTTTTTTCGGTCACAATTATCCACTTCAAATAAGGTGAGCATGTGGCGTTTTTGCGTGTTGTACAAGGGAGTCGCATGGGCGAACTCCACGAACTTGTTTCGGACCGGTTGGTACTTGGCAGGCACCCGAGTTGTGAAGTCGTTCTGGAAAACGCAGTCATCAGCAGACAGCATGCCCGAATGCTGCGTCAGGGTGACTCTTATGTCATTGAAGATTTAGGGAGTCGCAACGGGACATTCGTTAACGGAGAAAAAGTCAACGGTCTGCAACTGGTCAAAGAAAATGATCGTATTCGAATTTGCGACATCGTTCTGCAATACCTGAATGAGCTTCCGCAAATTGACGCCACCGTTGCAGAAGGACTTGCCGGCGAAGATGATGAGCTTTCAGCCGGAATCGCAACGCTTGAAGACGATTCTTTTTGTGGAGACCTTGAATCATCTTCTTCAATTATCACAACAATCAATGCACTTTCACGAAGCGTCCGGCTGGATGTTCGGCCGGAAGCAAAACTAAGAGCTATTCTTGAACTCAGTACACTGTTTGGACGTACGATCGATCTGGATGCCGTGCTGAAAAAAACATTGGAATGCCTGTTTCATATTTTCCCGCAAATTGAACTTGGCTACGTATTACTGCTCGATCCAGATTCTAAAATCCCGGTTATTAAAGCTGCCAGAAGCGGTTCTGGTGATGAAAACACAGATGTTCCCGTCACAATGACGGTAATCGAACGGGCACTTCAGGATCAGGAGGCGATTCTTTGTGAAGACATTGCAGATGATACACGCTTTCGCGATAGTGAATCTGCTTCCGCATTACAAATTCGTTCGATGATGTGCGCCCCGTTAAGTGGAGCCGAAGATGAAGCATTCGGTGCAATTCAACTGACAACAAAAGATTTGCGAAAAGCATTTACACAGGACGATTTGGACCTGCTTGTCAGCGTAACTGCCCAGGCGGGTCTGGCAATAGAAAATGCCAATCTCCATGCAGAAGTTTTGCATAGTCACGAAATGGAACGAGACCTTGAAGTTGCAACTCAGATTCAACTCGGTTTTCTTCCCAATAAACGACCGGAGTTCGCCGGTTACGAATTCTTCCATTATTACCGGGCTGCACAGCAGGTTGGTGGTGATTATTTTGATTATGTCAAACTCCCCGACGGGCGTTTGGCAATTATAGTTGCCGATGTTTCCGGCAAAGGGGTTCCGGCTGCTCTGTTAATGGCCCGACTCAGTTCGGCGGTTCGCTATCAACTTGTTGCTCAAAGCGACCTGGGAGTAGCTGTGACGGAATTGAATCGTGAGTTACTTGAAAGCAGTCTGGGGTTCCGTTTCATCACACTGGTTGTTGCTGTTCTGGAACCGGATTCCAACCGTGTGACGCTGGTTAATGCGGGGCATTTACCGCCACTTCTACAGGGAAAAATAGAAGGCGAATATATCGAAGGAGAGTTTTCGGGCTTGCCACTCGGTATTGGAAAAGAGTCGGTATATTCTGAACACGTTTGCGAAATTCCCCCCGATAGTTCCCTGTTATTCTATACCGATGGAATCACAGAAACAGCCAATGCTCAGGATGATCTTTTTGGACGCGAACACCTCTTGAAGGCTCGCCCCAAGGG
>WFOZ01000192.1 GCA_015487825.1 Planctomycetaceae bacterium | reverse complement strand
GTGCTGCCGAGCAAAAAGACATCGCCCGCCTGCGATTCCGAGGCAAACTCTTCATCAACCGAACCAACCACTACATTTTCCGGCTCTGCGATCACTCGATACGAACCGATATCAGGAATTGATCCTGCGTTGTTGACCGCCACAATTCTTGCATTTTTTCGAGGCCGCAGTCGCTTCTGTATTTGATCATGGTGCAGATACGTTCGCGATCTACCTGTCGAACTGGTAATCCCCTCACTCAAAATAGTGATCACATCATCAAAATCTTTTCGCAATAGCTTCCGATACGGCTGTGCTCTGCAGTACAGATTGAACAGCTTATCTGTCTCCCACTGCGAAGCAGCCACTTCTGCCACAATCTGCTGGGCAAGCACATCAAGCGGTGCATCGCGATGCGTAATGGCATCGAGCCGGCCTGCTTTAACGGCGCGAACAAGCCCCATGCACTCGATCAATTCATCACGCGTCAATGCAAACAGTCGTCCTTTGGGAGTCAGGCCGAGAGAGTGCCCTGAACGCCCAATACGTTGAAGTAGTTTCGCAATTCCATCGGGAGAACCAAGTTGAATCACCAAATCGATGTAGCCGATATCAATTCCCAGTTCCAGTGAACCGGTTGCAACGACTGCTTTCAGTTCGCCCGATTTCAACCGCTGTTCGGTCTCCAGTCGGATATCAGCCGAGAGAGAACCGTGGTGGCTGCTGACTGCTTTTTCGCTCAACAATTCCGTCAATTGATGCGAAACCCGCTCTGCCATCCGTCTCGTATTAACAAATATTAAAGTGCTGCGATGCGAATTGATCAACTCCACAACCCGCTCATTCACTTCGGCCCATTGCTCGTGCGAACAGACTGCAGAAAGTGGGCTGGGAGGAATTTCGATGGCCAAATCCAAATCGCGAGCATGCCCAACGTTGACGATTACCAGATCATTATTTGTAGAAACATTATTGTCGAGAGTCGGTGCAGCTTTCTGCTGAAACAGAGTCGGTTGTTGTGGTGCCTGTTCGAGAGATTCATTTACAGCTTCATTATCTTCGCAAACAGGAACTGGAAAAAGGGACTCTTCACGATCCCGAGTGCCAAGTAAAAAATCTCCTACCAGTTCAATTGGTTTTTGTGTCGCAGAAAGTCCAATGCGTTGCAGCGGTTTCGCGCCCGTGATCGCTTCGAGCCGTTCCAGAGAAAGTGAAAGATGCGCCCCTCGTTTATCAGGTAACATCGCATGAATTTCATCGACAATTACCGTGCGCACCGTACACAATCGATTACGACTTTTCTCCGCAGTTAAAAGCAGATAGAGAGATTCCGGCGTTGTCACCAGAATATGAGGCGGCTTTTTAATAAATGCGGTACGATCTTTGGCAGGCGTATCGCCCGTTCTCAGCCCGATGCGAATTTCGGGAACATTCAGTTCCTGCTTCAAAGCAAGTTCTCGAACCTCACGCAACGGTTCCGCCAGATTCTTGTGCATATCATTTGAAAGCGCACGAAGCGGCGAGACGTACAAACAATGCAATTCATCTTTCAGTTCCCCTGCAAGCGCCTTGCGAAACAGGCGATCGATTATCGCCAGAAAAGCGGTCAGTGTTTTCCCGGAACCGGTTGGAGCAGCGATCAATGCGTGCTTTCCCGCCTCAATCGCTGGCCATCCCTGTACCTGCGGTTGTGAAGGCGATTCAAACCGGGACGAAAACCACTCATCGATAATGGGATGAAAATCGGACATGAATAGGCGTTAGCTGGACAGCGCCAGGTTCTATTTGAGGATTGATGTAACTCGTACTACTAACGGTTAATTTCTTTGCGGCTTTCGCAAATTTCTAACATTTTATTTTGGTTACGGCTGTCAAAACAAACCAGCCGTGCTGGGATATTCCTTGATGTTATTTCCTCGTTCCCAAGGTCCACCTTGGGAACGCAAGGGCCTGAAGCTCCTGCTTCACGTCGGAACTAAAAATCATATCGAAAATCGTTTTGCATCAAGCAATCACTGTCGAGTCGTTACTATTCAGCTTTGGCGTAGGGTCCGCTACCCGCGGACCACGATGGGAAGTGGATCCTCCTATTTCGTGCGGTGGTCCGCGGGTAG
>WFOZ01000191.1 GCA_015487825.1 Planctomycetaceae bacterium | reverse complement strand
CAGATGTGTATAAGAGACAGCAATAAAGGAGGGAGCCGTAAATGAAAAGACACAGAGAACCTATCCGGCCAGAACAGGACTCACAGCTTCATTCTAACATTAGAATTCTTTGTTGTGTAGAGAGAAATTCAGCTTCAACGTGGTTTTGCTTCCATTATAAAAAAACAGCGTAATGGAACTGGTGCAAACAGACTTAAATTGTATTCGGATTTGCCCCCAATAATCCTACTTTGATACCGTTATTTCGAAGCTCTTTTGTTGCTTTTCCGCTAATCGAAACAAGTAACAACAATCCAAGTAGTGGGACAAGAAATCCCAGAACATAGAAAACAGCAACGATTGGGCCTCGAAAAATAGCTGCGAGCCTGTAGACAGAGATTATTCCAAATAGAAAAACAATTAGAATAGAGATAGGCAAAAGAATTACAGCCAGCGGAAATTGAGCAGCTAACTCTGAAAAAACAATATTGAGAGGCATGAAACCCAGATACAGCAGGACAGCAATATTCACTTGCCGCTGGGCACTGGCGATTTTCCGCAAGCGATCCTGGTCCTGGTTTTCAGGTTCTTCGGTAATACTGGAATTTGTTTCAGGCGGCTGGTATGGATTTTCTGACGACATAACTTCGTATTTCGTAATAAATAACGGGAAAGGTTTAATTCGGGATTATTGCACCAGGATGCAATCCTTAATAAATCTTCTGTACAGCCGATGGTCAACTTTTTTTCGGCATACCCAGCACGGCTGGTTCATTCTGATAGCCGTAACCAAGCTGATATTTTTCTAAAATTTGCGAGCCGTTCACAAACTTTTACCGTAAGTAATATAAATCAGAAAAACACTTCCAAGCTGACTTTTACCATAAATAGACCCCACTGAACAGCAGGAATTGACTCGAATGCTACGTAATGAACATTTCATTGCAATGTTTTGGGGCGAATTCTTTGTATGCTGTTTGATTTATTTATAGATTTGTCGCTACGATTCAGCAAAGTTTGGTTATTACAGAAATTAATGTTGTTTGTTGGGTTCGCTACTCGCGGACCACCCCAGCACGGCTGGTTTGTTTTGACAGCCGTAACCAAAATTGAATCTTGTTTGAAATTTGCGTACTACGCACAGAAATTGACTGTTAGTAGTGCAGAAACAGGAGGATCCACCTCCCATCGTGGTCCGCAATGGCGGCCCCTGCGCCAATGCTGAATAGTTACGATTTGCCTTCAAATCTGATTTTCAAAACCACTCTATATTGGTGTTTCCGACGTGGATTCAGGACCAATATCGTATGGCTTGATTGCATGATCTTCTGTTAACAGATACCATATCGGTTCTTTCTATACACCTCTCCAGCATCTTGGAGAGCCATTTTGCATGAGTCGCTTCGACCTCATAAAACCTGCAACAGGAGCCTGTGATGAAACTGACGATAAAATCTTTTGTTTTTATTCTTCTCTTGCTTTCTGCTGAAACTGCTGATGCTCAGGGGCGTTTTGATGAATTGCTGTACCGGGTTCCTTCCAGTGCGAATTCGTTAATGGTAATCGATGTAAAAGCAGTTCATAGCAGTCCGCTGGCAGTAAAAGAAGGATGGATGGATCGGCACGAAGCGAATTTCGTGAATGAGCCGTGCATTCTCCCTCCTGAAAGCGACCGGCTGATTATCGCTTCGCAGATGAATCCCAATCAGGATTTCAAACAGGCCTGGGAAGGAACCGTAATCAGTTTGACGGAACCTTTATCAATGCGTTCAATAGCCAGAGCGGAAGGAGGCTATCTCGATGAAATTGAAGGGCAGCCAGCAGCATGGACTCCAAGTGATGCTTATTTTGTTTCTTTCGATCCCAAAACTTTGGGCGTGATGTATCCGGCACATCGCCAGGCGATTTCGCGATGGGTCGATTTCGGACGGGAAAACCGTACTGTTAAAGTTTCAACTTATTTGAAAGAGGCAGTCGAAGTCGTTGATGGTCGCAATACTCAAATAGTGCTCGCATTGGATCTTAAAGATGTTGTCATGCCTCACAGATTGCAGGAAGCATTAAAGGAGTCGGACCTGACAAAAGGGAAAGAATCGAAACAGCGGGAATGGGCTAAAATTATTTCCGGTATTCGTGGTATCACTTCTGTCTCTTATACACATCTGACGCT
>WFOZ01000190.1 GCA_015487825.1 Planctomycetaceae bacterium | reverse complement strand
GTTAATATTTGTTTGCACCTGATAGAAATCGGCTCGTGTTCGGATCGCCATGACAATTTCTTCCAGCGACGCATTCCCCGCCCGCTCGCCCAGTCCGTTGATGGTACATTCAACCTGACGGGCTCCTGCTTCGACGGCAGAAAGTGAATTGGCGACAGCCAGTCCAAGATCGTTATGGCAATGTGTGCTGATGACCGCCTGGTCGATATTCGGCACATTTTCTTTCAGCGTGCGAATCATTTTGTAATAGTGATTTGGCGTCGCATAGCCGACTGTATCGGGAATGTTGACTGTGGTCGCCCCTGCGGTAATTGCGGTTTCAACTACTTTGCAAAGAAAATCGAGTTCGGTCCGTGAAGCATCTTCCGGCGAAAATTCGATATCTTCACAATAACCACGAGCCCGTGAGACCATCTCGGAAGTGCGTCGCAGAATTTCCTCCTCCGCCATTTTGAGCTTGTATTGCATGTGGATGGCAGAGGTCGCCAGGAAAACATGAATTCGTGATTTTCCCGCCTCTTTCAGCGCTTCCCAAGCTCGATCAATATCTTCTGCAATGCAACGCGCCAATCCACAAATGATTGTTTGATTTCCGTACTTTTCTGCAATCGCTTTGACTGAATCAAAATCGCCCGGTGAGGCAATCGGAAAACCGGCTTCAATAATATCAACCCCCAGTTCAACCAGCGCGCCAGCTACTTCAAGCTTTTCCGCTTTGGTCATACTGCAACCGGGAGACTGTTCACCATCCCGCAGGGTGGTATCAAAAATACGAATGACATCGTCACTCATCGGATTGTCCTTCTTTCAAACATCAATAGTAATTACGAAAAAAGCCCTGAGACCGGGTTGTCTCAGGGCTTGTATGACTTCTATCTGCAAGTACGTAACCTAAGATTCCCCTCCAGAGATGAGAGTTAGTAGCAGGTTGAGCCCCGGCAGATTGTTGCTGACAATATTCATTGAAGTAAAGGTACAGTCAAAAAACAGAGGCGTCAACCTCTTAAAGGAAAAAGGTAGCCCCTTTTCAGGGATTGAACAAACGGTGGTGAATTATAACGAGATCTGTTTTACCGAATCGTCGCCTCTTTGTTCTTCATAAATAGGAACTATTCAGTGTTGGCGTAGGGTCCGCTACCCGCGGCCCACGATGGGAGGTGGATCCTCCTGTTTCTGCGGTGGGCCGCAATAGCAGCCCCTACAAATAACCTTAATTTCTGCAATAATCAAACATCGCTGAATGGTTACCATAAGATAGATATAAAAAAGGACAGAGGATTAATTCTGATGAGATCGTTGGGATTAAACAGACTATTCTGATGATTCCAGGACACCAAGGCAGCCCTTCTGGTTCAGGGCATATTCAGCATGTCAAATTCAAACGGGGCAGCTTTCTTCTTAGATTTTTCGGGGTCGTATCCTCGTGCCCATTCAGGCAGATTGTCAAAGGTCTCGGCCTGGGTGACAGTCCCCTTCTTCTTTTTGGGGGGATTGTCTGCTTGCTTTCGCTCATTGACAAAAAGTGGCGCATTGGATTGTAACGCAGTTGGTCTTTGTTTTCTGACCGGAGTTGTCTGAGGTATTTGCGATGAAAATTCATGAGTGGAAAACGGGATGGATTCATCATCATTATTATTATGGTGATGGTGACTGTGATCGTGATCGTGATGGTCAGCTTGCTGTATATGATCTGCTGAGAATGGTGGTGCAGAATCAAGATGAGTTGTCTGGATAACCTGATTTTTTACCCAGAGTCCTGTTTGAGGGTCACGTTCGTAATTTGTGATCGCTTTCGGTTTATCACGCAGCTTTCTGTTTGCCAGCGCAGCGGGGGAACCTAAAATCTGCTCACGTCCAATTTCACGAACAGCGTACCCAGTCATTTGTGGAACAGCCCAAAGATTTGAGGGAAGTTGGGGAGGATTAATCTCGACACTTCTCAATTCAATGTGAACCGACTGATCCTGCTCGGGTAACTTTAAGCGGATACTGTAGGGAAGCCTCGCTTTTGTGTTGGGGAATTGTTTGTAATCGTTCAATTCTGCACTGGCGATCAGACGGTGCTGGGCATCAAAAAGTTCGTGTTCGCGTATTTCTCCTTTTCGCAGATCAATCGTCAAACTTTTTAGAACCTCTGCCCCTTGAGCATTGGTGTAATGACTGATCAGCTTAGCGATATAAGGG